>CBFDAZ010000364.1:0-5945 GCA_965602825.1 uncultured bacterium | reverse complement strand
CTCGGCACGGGGCGACTGACGGTCGAGAACTCGGAGATCCGGCGCAACGGCCGAGCCGGCTGCTACCACGGCGGCTCGGGGTTCGTGGAGTTGAGCCCGGACAACTCGATCGTCGGCAACGGGCAATTCGACGTGGTCAACATGTCCACGCGGAACATCAACGCCCGCGGGAACACGTGGGGAGTGACCACCCGTCGGGCCATCGCCCGACGCATCTTCGATGGCGCCGACTCGCCCGGGCTGGGGCGTGTCTGGTTCTGGCCCGCAGCCGGGGCCTCGACGAGCACCGTGGCTACGGCGACATCGAGCTTGGCCATCACCTCGGCCACCGCGGTCGCAGCCAATGCGGGTACGGTGCAGATCACTTACGCCCTGTCAGCGCCGGGCGATGTTGAGGCCGAGGTGCTCAACATCGCGGGCCGACCCGTCAGGCGGCTCGCCGCGCAAGACGAAGGGGTTGCCGGCCTCAACACGCTGCTGTGGGATGGCAAGAGCGACACCGGTCTCTCGGTGCCATCGGGCAGATACCTGATTCGGCTTCGGGCCACCAGTCCCGCTGGCGAACAGGCGCAGGCGACCGCTACGGCCATCGTCCCGGCACAGTAACGCCGGTTGGATGCAGGTTCTGGCGGATGGGCGACGGCCCACAGCTCGCCTCTCGCCACCCTCTTGCCTCCGATGGCGTTCGTTGACCCCGCGGCGCGCGTTCTGCTATACTCGACCGCGAACGCTGATACCTTGAGAACGCAGCCCGGGCGTGTTCGCCGGATGCCTCCCCCAACAGCTATCGACTCATTGGCCCGCAAACAGCGCTTCGATGCACTGGCCAACTTCGCGCTGGTGCTCTCCGCCATGCTCTTCGTGGTGCTGTGCATCTACATGGCGGACGAATCGGCGCTGCGGAGCCTCGGTGCGCCGTCTGGCGGGCAGGCGGCGACCGGCGACGAGCCATCCCCGGAGTCAGAGCTGGCTGCTCTCCCTCAGGCCGAGCAGGGCACTCCCGTACTCGAGGCGGCCGGCGGGAACGGTGAGGCGTCGCGATCGGGGAATGATCTGCAGCAGCGAATAGCGAAAGTGGAGCGACAGACCGGCAACGGTGTCCCCGGTCGTGACATCGACGGTGTCGTCTACATCCCGCTCTCCACGGCCATGTCGATGGTCGGGGGCCGCGAGCGTCCCGACCCAGCCGCTGGATCTGCGCTGGGCATATCCGACCACGGGCTGGTACGGTTTGCGGCCGATACCTCCGAAGTGCGTATCAACGAGTTCCCAACGCGTTTGGCCGACCCGGTCCGCATGGTGGGTGACGAGTTACACGTCCCGGTCGAAGCGATGGCCGCGCTCTACGGCGCATTGGTCACCACCGACAACCGGAACGGTCTCGTGCAGATTGAGATGGGGGACACGGCGTTCGCCGTCCTGGTGCCCAGCCGATTGTTCCGGATCGAGATCTCGCGCGGCGAGCGTTGGCTGAAGGTCTTCTACGCCGGGAAGCTGGCCAAGAAGTACCCGATCTGCGCTGGAGCCGGGAACAACACGCCGGTCGGGGAGTTTCACATCCAGAACAAGGCTGTGTGGCCGCGCTGGCGGGCGTACTGGGGTGAGATCATTCCGGGAGGCAGCCGGCGCAACCCCCTCGGCGCTCGATGGCTGGGCACCACTGCACGCGGTCGCGCGACCGGGTGGTCTATCGGCATCCATGGTACAAACCAATCGTCGAGCATCGGCCGACGCATATCGGGCGGGTGCATTCGGACCTACAACCGCCACGCCATCGAGCTGTATGAGACGATCCCGATAGGAACCCCCGTCTCGATACACGAGTGATGTCTCGGGACGGTGCGCGAGTACGGGCAAAACCGTCTGCGCGGGTGGACAGCAGTGGTAATCGGTATCGGCGTTGACATGGTTGACGTGGATCGCGTGAAGGGCATCATGGCGCGTCGTGGCGCCCGGTTCGTCCGACGCGCGTTCACCGAAGCCGAGGTGGCCTACTGCTCGCGGTGCCAGTGCCCCGAGCGGAGATACGCGGCTCGCTTCGCCGCCAAGGAGGCGGTGATGAAGGCACTGGGGCGCGGGTGGTTCCAGGGGATGCCCTTCAAGGAGATCGAGGTTACGCGGGAGCCGAGCGGCCGGCCGGGCGTCAGCCTGAGCGGCCAGATGCAGCAGCTCGCCGAGAGCCTGGGCGCGTCCTCGATCCACCTGAGCATCACCCACGAGCAGCGCAGTGCGGTGGCCTTTGTGGTGGTTGAGAAGCTGGACTGAGGCGCTGCCGCTCACCCGCGTGCAGATCTGGCCGTGAGACGGACCTCCACTCGGCTCGCACTGCCTACCTGCTGGGTCACACGGTTGGTCGCGCGCGGCCAAAGGGGGCCATGTCGATGCTCGCAGTGGTCGCCGGCAGCGCCGCACACGAAGTCCTCGAGGGGCTTGGCGCTGCTCCTGACACCTTCACGCCCTTCCACACCCCTTTCGGGCCGAGCTCGCCGCTCGCACGCGGGGCCCTCGGAGACGAGGAGATCCTGGTGCTGGCCAGGCACGGGGCTTGCGGCTACGAGATCGCTGCCCCCTCCGTCAACTACCGGGCGAACGTCTGGGCGCTGAAGGCGCAGGGTGTGACGGAAATCATGGCCTGGAGCGGCCCCGGCGCTATTGACGAGACCCTCGCCATCGGTCAATATGTCATTCCCGATGATGTGGTAGATGAGACCAAGAGTCGCGCGGGCACGTTCTACGCGGGCACCGGTCTTGGCGTTATCCGGCAGAGCCCGGTTTTCTGCCCCAGGCTGAGTTCGGCTCTTGCCACGGGAAGTGTGGAGTGCGGGGCCCCGGCCAGGGCCGGTGGCACGTATGTGTGCACCGAGGGCCCGCGGCTGGAAACGCCGGCCGAGATCCGCAAGTACGGTGCCTTTGGCGCGCAGATGGTGGGCATGACCCTATGCCCGGAGGTCTTTCTGGCTCGCGAATTGGAGATCTGTTACGCCGCCATACTCTACATCACGAACTATGCCGAGGGCGTCAAGAACGCGGATGTGCGGCCGGAAAGGCTCTTCGGGGGCTTGCTCTCATCTGCCGAGCAAGAAGCGCAGCGGCAGGCGGCATGTGGCTTGCCGGCGATCCTGGAACGTGCCCTTGCGGCTCGCAACGAAGTGAGCGTCGGATGCGCATGCCAGAAGTCGATGGAGCGGTACCGGAGGTCCGGCCAGATCGGGGACGACTGGCGGCAATGGATGGAGTCCGGATAGCGGCGGCCGATGCGGTCGCTGTCTCACCCAGCCGCGTGATCGCCGATGGTGCCATCGCGTGGCTCAACGACAGGATCGTGGACGTCGGGTCGCGGGAGGAACTCCGCGACAACTACCCCAAGGCGAAGGAACGGCGGTGGCAGGGCAAGGCGATCTTCCCCTCGTTCGTCAACGCGCACACGCATCTGTGTCTGTCCCACCTCGGGGGCCGGGCCCCCTATTCGGGTGACTTCGCCGCCTGGCTGCAGACCGTCTTCAGCGGGTACCTGGAATGGACGGAGGAGCAACACGCTGACTCCCTCCGAGCGGGACTCCACGCATCGGTGCGAGCCGCGACAGCCGCAGCCGGCGACATCATCAACGACTGGTCCGCGCTGCCGAGCTACGAGGGGATGCCGCTGGGTGGCACGGTGTTCCTGCAGGTCACCGGCTTCAACCCCGTGGTGGCTGACGTCTGGATGGCCAACCTCGAGCAGGTATTCGACGAACGGCGAGGAGAACCGAGGATCGGTGAGCTGAGCATCGGCATCTCCCCTCATGCCCCGTACTCCACCTCGGCCAAGCTGTACCGCGACTCTCTTGCGTTCGCCGAGCGGCATGACCTCCTGCTGATGACACACCTGGCCGAGACCCTTGAGGAGGAGCACTTCCTCCATACGGGCACGGGCATCTACCGGCGCATGCTCCGCGACCGGGGCACCTGGGTGCCGCGCTGGCGGCCACCCGGCTGCTCCCCCGTGCAGTATCTGGAGGATGAAGGCCTCTTGACGGACCGATGCCTGTACGCTCACGTGAACTACCCGTCCCAAGCCGACATGGAGATACTCGCCAGGCGAGGCGCCACCGTTATCTACTGCCCGAAGAGCCACGCCTTCTTCCGTCATCGCCCGCACAAGATGGACCAGATGATGAAGCTGGGCATTCCGGTGGCTCTGGGTACTGACAGCTTGGCCAGCAACGATTCGCTCGCGATGCTGGACGAGGTGCGACTGGTCTGGCGACGCTTCCCCCACCTGTCTGCGGCCGGGATCTTCGGCGCGGGAACCCTGACGGGAGCGAAGGCGTTGCGGCTCGCCGATGACTACGGTACTCTGGAGCCCACGCACAAGGCCTCGTTCTTCGTGGCCGACCTCAAGACACCCCCGGATACGGAGCGGCTGTTCGAGCAGTTACTGAGCCCCCAGACCGAGGTCACTCGGGTCGTCGCATGGGGCCGGGACGCTGCGTGATGCGCCGGTCGCCGCCCTCCGCGGTCTTGCCGACGTCGCTCACTCCATCCCCCAGCCTGCGAGGTGTGCCATCGTGCCTGTAGCCGCCGCCCTCTTGCCGGCCTTGATCGCGCAGCCTGCCGTGGCAGTGCCCGACCTGCCGTACGACTTCTTCCCCATCTCCTACTGGGTAGGCCCGCCTGCAGAAGACGCACGATACGCCGAGCTGGCCGAGTGCAACTTCACGCTGGCACTCAACGGCGACCCCGAGCTGGCCCACAAGTACGGCCTCCGGTGGATCGTCGGCGATCGGCGGGTCGCTGGCCTTCACACCGAGACGCCTGAGAGAGACGCGGCGATCGATGCCGCCGTGGATGAATACGCATCGCAGCCCGGCTTCATGGGTCTGTACCTCAAAGACGAGCCGAACAGCGCTCAGTTCGCGCAGCTGGCCTACGTCAACCAGCGCATCCTGGCCCGCGCCCCGCATGCGGTCCCGTATGTCAACCTGTTCCCCACCTATGCCTCGGCCGAGCAACTCGGCAACCCGTCGTACGGGGAGCACGTCGAGCAGTTCGTCACTACGGTCAAACCAAAGGTCATCAGCTACGACCACTACGCGCTCGTAGGCGATGGTCTGCGGGGCGACTACTACGAGAACCTGGCGATCGTCCGGCGCGCCTCGCTGAAGCACCAGATCCCCTTCTGGTACATTCTGCTCGCAACACCTCACGGCTCGTACCGTGACCCGACCGAGGGGGAGCTCCGCTGGCAGGTCTACACCTCACTCGCGTACGGCTGCCAGGGGATCCTGTACTTCACCTACTTCACGCCACGGAGCGAGACCTGGGACTTCCGGCGCGGCATCATCCGGCTCGATGGCACCCGCGATCGGAAGTATGAGATCGTGAAAGAGATCAACGCCGAGCTGAAGTGTCTGGGCCCCACACTCCTCCGGCTGACAAGTACGAGGGCGTACCATGTCATGGCTGATGGCGAGCTGCCGAGGGACACAAGCGGGCCTCCCGACGATGCCCTGATCCGGGGCGTGGGGGACGGTCATCTCGTTGTAGGGGAGTTCGCGGCTGGAAGCCAGACGTACCTGATGCTGGCGAACGGATCCTATGCCGAGCAGTTCGAAGGCGACATCACCTTCTCGCCAGAGGCCGAGAGCCTCACCGAGGTACCAAGGCGCGAGGGAAACAGTCGGCGGCGACTGATCCTCCCTGCCGACCGCCGCCTGCCGAGCCGGCTCCTGGCCCCCGGCGATGGCCGCCTCTACGAGGTCAGCCTCCGCGACTGAGGGGCGAGCCGAAGCCCGGCGGATCTCTGCGTGTCCCTGGCCTGGTACCTGGGGTGCAGCCCCCACTTCCACTGTGCGACAACCGGACACTGCCGCTGTGCTCCCACAAGGGCGCAGGAGGGGGTGTCAAGGCAAAGTAGAAGTGTCCGGTTTTGTTCAAGGTAGAGATGTCCGGTTCTGTGGCTTGCG
>CBFDAZ010000363.1:0-5949 GCA_965602825.1 uncultured bacterium | reverse complement strand
GACCTGCCACGCCACACGCGACGTCTAACTCGCAGTACGCCATCGTACTGTGTGGGTCAGTGGCGGAGAGGGTGCGACTGAACTTCCTCATGCTGGTATGCGCCGACGGGTCAGCGCTTTCCTGCCCGGGAGGAGACGTCCGGATGCCCTTGGCAGGCGCCGGCGATCTCAGGCAACCTCAACGGCCTCACCGCCGGCCACCTCGCGGACGAGGGCGTCCGCGCTCCTAACGGCGAATCTTCGAAGCAGCCGCTCATGCCGCGTTGCGGCACCCAGAAACGACGAAGATAGCCGTTGTGCCACCCTGGCGGAGCGGGAACTCCGCCGCCACGAACGACTAGACAATCTTCGAGGCAGCCGTCTTCCGTGTGTTCCGTGTATTCCGTGGTTCCCAGATCGTCGAGGCAAACTGCCTGGTGCGAGGCCCTCGGCGTACGGACGACGAAGATCCAGGCCAAAAGTCACGCCCGGGGGGCCTGTGATGATACGCGACATCGTCCTGGTTGGGTTGGCGAGTTTGCTGGCTGCGCCGGCGGCCGCCAACTGGCAGATGTCCGAGTTCGTGATCTCCGTCTGGGGCGGGCCGAGCGACCACCCCAAGCCCGACGGTCACGACGCACCCGTCGAGCTCATCGAGGCGGCCAACATCCAGGTCGTCATGTGCAAGCCCGATCAGCTCGAGGTCTGCCGCGAGCACGGCCTCAAGGCCTTGCTGTTTGGCGCGACTCCCGAGATAGCCCGCAAGCTCTGGGACGACGAGGCGGTGTGGGGCTACTTCATCAAGGATGAGCCCTGGAAGCCGGAGGAGTACCCCGCTCTCGCGGAGCGAGTCGAGGCGTTCCGCCAGGCCGATCCCAACCACCCCGCCTACATCAACCTCGGCGGGAGCTACCGGAAGACCCACCCCACCTTCCTTGATGTCGTCAAGCCGGACCTCCTCAGCTACGACTACTACCAGTGGTCCTGGGGCCGGGAGAACCACTTCTCACGTCTGGAGGAGTACCGTGCCGCCGCCCTGGAGGCCGGGGTTCCGCTGCTGATCTGGGCCCACGGCAACGCCGGCCCCCCGGAGAAGCGCGAGAAGGACTACCACTACCACGCGCCCGATAACCTGCAGCGCATGCGGCACAGCGTCTTCACGAGCCTGGCGTACGGGGCGAAGGGCGTCCAGTGGTTCCACGGCGGGCATCTGTGGGACGCCACGAAGCTCCGGCCGTGCGGACAGGATGTTGCCGAGATCAATGCGGAGCTGGCGCGCATCGGCCCGTGGCTGGTCGGGCTCCGCTCAGTCGAGGTCTTCCACACGCCACCACTGCCCAACGACGCGCGGCCGGTCCCCGACGACTACTGGGTGCGGCCCAAGGGAGACAACTGGGTCCTCGGCATCCTCAAGGACCCCGAGAACGTCGATCACCTGTTGCTCACCAACCGGGACCATACGCGCGAGCGCTGGGCCGTTCTGCAACTGCGGCGCCCAGGAGACCAAGTCGAGAAACTCGACAAGCAGACGGGGGACTGGGTGAGGCTGCCCACGTCTGGTCGTGAGGGAGCACGGACGGTCGAGTTCATCATCGGCGCCGGCGACGGCGAACTGCTGCGAGTCCCTTAGACCCCAGATCCCTCCGAGCCTGGACCGATCCGGGCGAACCGGGCGGAGGACCAGACCCGGGCGGTTGCGGAATCTCGTCTTGGGAACTATATGTCATTTACACTTAGTTGAACAGAATCGATGGTACACACGCGCACAGCAGACATGGCCCGCGTCCTCTCCCGGTTCGGCCGGCCGCACCATGCAAGACACGGGATTCCCGACCCCACCATTGGCGGGAGGTCCCCCGTCCTGAGACACGGTTGCCCGCTGTCCCCGCTGGAGGACGATCGCGATGAGACCGGCCGATGGCCGCCCGACATCGTGTAGACAGGCTAACCGGCAAAGGAAGGGTGCTAATGGAACGACGCAGACTCGGCAGGACCGGTCTGGAAGTCTCCCGGATCGGGTTCGGCGGGATGACCATCCCCCATGTAGACCGCGAGCAGGCGGTAGCCACGGTCCACAAGGCGCTCGACCTGGGGGTCAACTTCCTCGACACTGCACGCGCCTATGGTAACGGTGACAGCGAGAGCAAGATCGGCGACGTGATGAAGACGCGCCGAGATGAATGCTACCTCAGCTCCCGCTCACCCCGGATGGACTACCAGGGCATGAAGGAGGCCATCGACGAGAGCCTGGCGACCCTCGGGGTGGACACCATCGACCTCTACGAGCCGCATGATGTCTCCACGACCGGTAAGTACGACGAGTTGATGGCCGCCAACGGCGGCATCAAGGCGCTTCACGAGGCCAAGCAGGCGGGCAAGATCCGCTTCATCGCTGTCACCGGACACAACTGGTCACTGATGGACAGGCTGCTTGAGAGCGGGCACTTCGACGCGGCCCTGATCACCTACAACATCGCCAATCGCGAGGCGGAGGACGGCACGGTTGCCCTGGCCAGCGAGCTGGATGTCGGGCTGTTTGTGATGAAAGTCTTCGGCAACTCGCGCCTGTTCGACCTCTCGCCCCCAGACGAAGACAGGAAACCCACCGTCGAGGAATGCCTCCGCTTCGCGCTCTCCAACCAGCAGCTACCGCTCATCTTGACGGGCGTGAAGTCTCCCGAAGAGATTGAGGAGAACGTGCGAGTCGCGCAAACCTACGAGCCGCTGACAGAAGCCGAACGGCAGGACCTCACGGACTTCGGCGATCGGCTCGGGCGCGGGTACTGCTATGCGTGCGACTACTGCATGCCCTGCCCGGCCGAGATCAACATCCCCGGCATTCTGGCCCTCCTGGACTACCAGAAGCGGATCAACTGGGAGTGGCCGCAGGGCCGGCAGCAGTATGCGGAGTTCGAGCACACGATCGACGATTGCCTGGACTGCGAGGAATGCGAGCAGGCATGCCCTCAGAACCTGCCGATCCGGGAGCGGCTGCGCGAAGCGAAGAACGTGCTCGACCGGCCGGTGTAGCGCCAGGTCAGGGGGTGCTCGGCATGCCGGTAGAGACGGACCGGATACGCTCGAGAATCGTGCGAACGCTCGGACACTGTGACTGCGTACTTGACGTTGGCTGCGGCAACTGCGACTTGGTGCGGTTCATGGCATGCAAGGTGGCTGACGAGGCGATCGGGATTGATGTGAAGAGCGGCTCCGTTCACGAACAGGTGAAGTCGGAGCACGACGGGAGCGTCCGGACGGCGCGATGCGAGCAGATGGACGCTCAGTCCATGGCCCGGTTCCGCGATTCACGTTTCGACGCCGTGGTTTGCGTACACGCGCTTCACGAGATAACCGCGCCCGGCTCGGCACTGGACGAGATCAGGCGGGTCCTCAAGTCCGGCGGCACACTGCTCATCGCCGACTTCACCGAGGGCGAAACGCGCTGGCCGGAGCGCTACTATACACCAACCCAGGTGCGCAAGATGCTGACAGAGGCCGGCTTCCAGCAGGTCCGGGTGCGCAAGGTCCGTGGGGAGTACTTCATGTTCGCCACTGCCAGCAAGTAGCGAGCGCACGGGCACGCCGTCTGGCCATACCGCGGGATCACGGTCATACAGGCGGGAGAGATGGCATGAGCAGCACACCCTCGTTCAAAGGCCACAGCATCGTCTCGTGTGGTACGCTACGGCCGGAACTCGAGCATCTACAAGAGACCGGCTTCCTGGACGCCGACGGGCTGCTGTTCACCGGGCCGGGCCTCCACGAGTACTGCCCCGAGCTGGAACGGCAGCTCCTCCACCGTTTGGAGGAGGCCGGCAAGCTCGCCCCGCGGGTCATTGTTGTCTACGGCAGCAGATGCTACGTGGACAACCGGGACGTGTGGCGCACGCTGGATCGCATCCTCAAGGAACGACCCGGGGACATCAGTAGAATCGATGCCTCGAATTGCGTTGACATGCTGGCCGACAAGGAGCAGCGAGACGACATCGCGGGCGGCGACAAAGTCTATTGGCTGACGCCCGGCTGGCTGAGATACTGGAAGGCCATCTTCAAGCACTGGGACGCGGGGAAAGCCAACGAGACGTTCCCGCGCGATGGCAAGGCAATCCTGCTCGACGGTCTCGGCATTTACGAGCAGTACATCGGGGAGTCACCCGAGAAGCTGCTGGAGTTCTCGGACTGGATGAAGATCCCGATCGTGCCGCAGGAGGTCACCCTCGAGCGGCTCAAAGGCCTGCTCCTCGACCGAGTGCGGGCCAGATAGCACTGACGCCACCGGCAGGGCCGCACCCAACATGCCGAAGCGAACAGCCATCATAGACTACGAGATATGCGCTCCTGGGGAATGTGCCCCGGAGGACGGCATCTGCCGAGCCGTAGCGGTCTGCACGCGAGGCATCTTGGTTCAGGAGGAGCCCGGCGAGTCGCCGTTTGTCTTCCCTCCTGACCTGTGCCAGGGCTGCAGTGACTGCAGCCGGGAATGCCCGCTCGCCGCCATCCAGGTCCGTTGACGGCTCACCTCCGCGAGGCTCGCCGCTCCTCGGCCTTCAGCGTTGTCAACGATTGGCGAAGCAGCTCGCGCATGAGGCGCTGGTAGGGAAGCCCGTGCCGTTTGGCTACGACTTTGAGTTCCTGATACAGCGACTCATCGAGGCGCATGGTGATGGTGCGGCGCTTGCGTTCCTTCAGTCGCACGATCACATCTGATGGGCCCTCGATGTACTCAGAAGGGTCATGCTCGTCCCAGAAGCGGAGCTCGTCCTCTTCGGACTTGAACTGCGGCAGCCTCTTCGGCTTCTTGTCCATGTCAGTCCCTTGGTCAGGACGGTGCCAGGAGACGCTCAATGATCGTGAGGAGGTCGCTGGGATCGAATGGCTTGGTCAGATACCAGTCCACACCCAGGTCCCAGCCGCGTGCCTTGTCGGCGTCCCCGGTGGCCGAGGTGAGCATCACCACAGGGATCGATCGCGTGTCGTCGTCGGCTCTGATTGTCTGCAGGACATCCCAGCCCGAGGGCGGAGGCATGAACACGTCGAGGATGATGAGGTCAGGCGGATTAGCAGGATCTGCGACGAGTTCCAGTGCCTGGCGGCCATCGTAGGCGGGGACGACCTCGTAGCCTTCCATCTCCAGGCAGCGCCTGACTGCGAAGACCAGGTCGCGCTCGTCATCGACCATCAGAATCCGCTTGGCCATCCCGTGAGCCCCCTCGCACGCCAGGATTGCCCATGTCGGACCGGGCGTCTCTCTGGTTGGCTGACCGATCACCGGCTCTGGAAGCTCCTTCGCCATTCGGGGTGCGCAGGCCTTTCTGCCGGCGCGTGTCGGGGCCATGGTCGCGTCGTCTGTCCCGAGGCCTTGGGGCCCCGCTGCTTCTTGCGCCTTCTCGCAGGACGCCGTTCCCTGCGTCTGCGGTTCGCCTTGGCTGCCCGCCGTTCTCTGTGTCTCTGTGGTTCCAGCCGTTCCCTCCAGGTCGCCGTTCTTCGTGTCTTTGTGTCTTCGTGGTTCGCCTTGGCCGCCCGCCGTCCGCCGTTCCCCGGCGACACAGGTCCCTCCCCTCGCCTTCGCGAAGCTCCCCCCAACACGCGGTTCCGCCAACCCCTCAGGTGAAGGCCATGCGCATGGTAGCCACTTCGCTCGCCACTCTCCTCGCAGCCCAGACTGCCTTGGCACAACAGGTGATCGCGATGGATGCTCGGCCAGACCCCAAGCCCGTTGTCGAGATCGAGGAGCAAGTCTACACCTACGAGCCGGCCGACAACGGCGCTGACCCGATGTGGTGCTACGGCTCGACGTGTCTGGTGAGGATCGCGGACGACGTCTTCGCCAGCGGCCTGGAGACGCTGAAGAACGCCAAGCCTCTGAATAACGTCCGCTGGTTGCTCTTCAAGCGAGGGCCAGCCGGCTGGGAACTGCAGCAGGGGGACGAGACCGGCCGGACCCGCGAGCCGTGCCCGATCGTCGGCTTC
>CBFDAZ010000362.1:0-5953 GCA_965602825.1 uncultured bacterium | reverse complement strand
GGGGAAATGAGAGGATACTGGTTGGTTTTGGGCGTCCTGACGGGACTGACTGCCATCGCCCTCGCCGGTTGCGGCGGTGGGATCACCATCGAGTGGGGCCTCGACCCCGACATTGTCGCCCGCTGGGACATGCGGGACCTGACCGAGGATGGCCTGCCCGCCTACTTCAAGCCCCGGGTGATCCAGTACCGGGCAGACGGGACCTGGCGCTCGGACACCGCGGATGGCGACTGGTCCCGGGGCACGTACCGTACGGGGGCGGGCCGCCTGAACTACCGGATCAACGCCGCCAGCAAGCCCAATGTAGTGGGCGACGAGTACACCTTCGACTACCGCGCCCAAAACGGCGTCCTCACCATCAGTGGACACCACAGGGGGCACGACTACGTGTCCATCTTCGTCGATATCGGTGCTCCGTAGCCGAGCACCTCGCCAGGCCGGGGGGGTGGCTTCGCGGCCACGCAGCCGCCCACGGCTTGGCGGGTCGCCTCCTCAGTACCCATACCCCCCGTAGGGCGGCCGCCACAGGACGACCTTGTACCGGCCCTCGATCTCCTTCAGGAACAGGTACATGCCGAGGTTGCCGGTGTCCCCTTCGTGAGTGGTGACCCGGCCGCGGGCCAGCACGGCGATCCCCGGCTCCTCGATGGGCTGCTGGCGGAACAGGATCCAGTTGCCGTCTGACTGTGGGTTCTCCCGGTGGATGTGCCAGTGCGACATGCTCATCCCTGGCGGCCTGGTCGTCTCGTAGGCGTAGTCCATCGTCCACTGCTGCTCAGCGAAGCGGCCCTTTTGCTCGACGACTAGCTCCGCGGACCGCTCCCCGATCTCCTCGGCCGTGAACTTCCCTTTGACACCATACTGCAGGCCGGCCGCGAAGTCGCAGTAGCTGTCGAACGCCTCGACGTCGCCGTTGGTCCAGGCTTGTAGGAAGCCTTCCGCTGTCCTCCGGATCGTGTCCTGCTCCGCACCAGACATGACTTCCCAGATGCGGTCGATGGGCTCGTGGGTGTAGGTGACCCTGGCGCCTTCCGGGACGTTCACCTGGAACAGAGACGGAGGCGGCGCGGTGTCGTAGTCGATCGGGTACATCTCAAACCGTGCGGGCTCGCCTTGGCCAATGGGCGGCCAGGTTGCCGTCTGGCCAATCAGCCGCGACCCGTCCGGGGTGAGGTAGCACCTGTGCGCCGCGGGGCCGCGGCTCTTGCCCCCGTCCTCCTCCGGAGGAAGCTGGAAGGTTACCTCGATGATCCTGGTATCCTGGCCGTGCAGGCGTCCCTGGCGGTCGGAGACCTCGAACGGTATCCCCCCAGAGCGTAGTAGGGCGAGCGCCCACAGCACCTCAGGAGATCGGACCCCTGGGATGCTCTCGTCCGACGCTCGGGGTTGGATCGCGAGCGGGGGGGAGGGTGACCGAGCCGCGTCCCAATGCAGGGCGTACTCGCCCTCATCGACGTTGTAGTGCCAACTGATACCGTTGCCTGCGCGGCGCAACCACGTCTCCCGCGTGCCCCGAGCGAAGTCCTGGACCTCGTAATACCAATCTCCGCTGGCCGAGATCCAGGTCTCCACCCTCTTCAGGATGCTGCCGTCAGCACCGAACGTGCGGTTCACCTCGTGAGTCGGCTGGTCCGCCATGGCAGCCTCGACGACGGCAAGGAGCCGACTCGATCTCGACGGGCGCGGAAGGACCAGCATGGCCGCCGCGATGACCACCAACGCCGCGGCTGCCCAGGCCACGAGGCGGTAGGCGGGCCGCAGACGCAGTCCCCGCCGCTCTGGCCGCACGGCGATCTGCTGCATGGCGGCGCGCACGAGGTCGCGTTCGGTCTCCAGCGCCGGTGGCGCGGCGGCTCGCAACGTCTCAGCCACGGCTTCCAGCTTCTGCCAGTCTGCTGCACAGGCCGGGCAGGCATGGAGATGGGCCTCCAGCCGCTCTACCTGGTCCGGCGAGGCATCGCCCGCCAGGACGACTGGTCTCATGCGTTTCGCTTCAGTGCAGCTCATCCTCATTCACCCCTCCTGCAAGTCGTCTCTGAGCTTCTGCAGACCGCGGTACAGTCGCGTCCAGACGGTGCTCTGCTTGCAGCCAAGCAGTTCGGCGATCTCCTGTCCGCTCAATCCCTCGTAGAACCGCAGGACGATAGGCGCCCGCAGGTTCTCCGGGAGCCGGGCAACGGCGTCCCGAACGGCAATCTGCGCGGCGCGATCGACTTCGTTCCGTGGGTCCCGGGAGTCCTCGCCGCGCGTGGAGGCGGCCCGCCTCTGTTCGCGGGCGAATCGCAGGGCGGTGTAGATCGCGATGCGACTCAGCCACGTCTCGAAGGAAGCCTCGCCGCGGAAGCGGCGGCGCTGCCGATAGGCCGCGACGATGGCCTCCTGCACCACATCCTCGGCATCGTCCCGCGTCGGCACGAAGCGGCCGACCAGTCGCAGCAGCCTGGCCTGGTGCGGCGAGACGGCAGCGACGAAGGCCTCGTCATCACCCGAGCGAACTCGCTCGGCCAAACCGGCCCCCGTCACCGTCTCGGCTGCAGTTCGTGTATCACCGGCGGACATCTCGCTCCCTCGTTCTACGCGGTCTTCCACCTCAATAGTGTCCTTTCGGGCCCGGTTTTGCTCACGCCTTCGTGGAAGATGCCCCAGCAGCGGGCGGCCCGGACACTTCGCCGAAGGAGAGGAGCCTCTGGGCGACCAATAGGCTCCGCTGACCGCCTCGAAGCCTTGCCGTTCGTGGGTCGGGTTTCCCAACCCGACGCCGTTTGCCTCAAGGAGACGGAGCATGACACCCTCAGTCGAGCAGCAAACCAACGAGTATCAGGTCGGCGTGTACTACTTCCCCAACTACCACGTCGACCCGCGCAATGAGGAAGCGCATGGGCCGGGATGGACGGAGTGGGAGTTGGTGAAGCCGGCAAGGCCGAGGTTCGAGGGGCACCGACAGCCGCGAGTGCCCGCGTGGGGATACGTGGACGAGGCCGATCCGGATGTCATGGCGATGAAGATCGATGCCGCCGCCGACCATGGCGTCGATTACTGGATCTTCGACTGGTACTGGTACAACGACGGCCCGTTCCTCGACCGGTGCCTGGAAGAGGGCTATCTGAGCGCGCCGAACAACGATCGCGTGAAGTTCTGCTGCATGTGGGCGAACCACGACTGGCTGAACATCCACCCGGCGAAGCTGCGAGACCCGGGGACGGTCCTGTATCCCGGCACGGTAACGCGAGAGACCTTCGATACGATTGCAGGACACATCATCGAGACCTACTTCAGGCATCCGTCGCACTTCACCATCGATGGCTGCCCCTACTTCTCGATCTATGAGCTGAGCAAACTACTGGAGAGCTTCGGCGGCATCGAGCCGACGCGCCAGGCGCTCGACGGCTTCCGCGCGCAGACGAAGGTCGCTGGCTTCCCGGAGCTGCACCTCAACGCCGTCGTCTGGGGCCAGCCGATCCTGCCCGGTGAACGGGTGCCGGTCAATCCACAGGAACTGGTCGAAGCCCTCGGCTTCGACAGCTTCACCTCCTACGTGTGGATCCACCACGTCGCGCTCGATGAGTTCCCCGAGACCGACTACAACCATGTCCGCGACCGCTACTTCGAGTACTGGGAGCAAGTGGAGGAGAGCTTCGGCCTGCCCTACTTCCCGAACGTGACGATGGGATGGGATTCCAGTCCGCGGACCGTTCAGTCAGACGTATACCTCAGTGCGGGGTATCCGTCCATGGCCTCGATGGGCGGCAACACGCCCGAGCGCTTCCACGAGGCGCTGGCGCTCGTGAAGCAGAGGCTCGACGGACGTGCCGGGCCGAGGATCCTCAACATCAACGCCTGGAACGAGTGGACCGAAGGCAGCTACCTTGAGCCTGACATGACGTACGGCATGCGCTACCTCGAGGCAATCCGCGACCTCTTCGCCTAGGGGACCATCACCGACATGCGAGCCATCTGCCTGCCCTGCATGGCCTTTCTCTGTGTGGCCATGCTCAATCCCGGCCATTCGCCTTCCCAGGAGGCCCCGATGCGGCAAGCCAGGCTCATCGGCACCCCGATCAAGGCTGTCGTCTACGGCAACAGCCACGGTGTACTCGCGCGAAGCCCCCAGGGGCGTGACGGGATGTTCTACATCGCCTACTACTCCAGCACGGGCGGCGCGTTGATCGGCTACGAGGCCCAAGCGGACGAGACGGTCACTGTGAAGCTGCCTTCGTCAGGCGGCTACGGCTGCACGGTCGGGACGGATGGCGCGCTGTACATCGGTGGCATCATGCCCGGCAATCTGCACCGCTACGACCCCGGCCAGGGAGAGGTCGAGAACCTGGGCGGCTCGGATTTCGGCGTGCAGTACATCTGGGCCACCGCCGCCTCGCCCGATGGGAAGGTCTACGGCGCCTGCTACCCGACCTGCAGCGTGCTCGAGTACGACATCGAGACGAAGACGCTTCGGGACCTCGGCAAGGCCAACGAGTCCGAGAAGTATGTTCGCTCCATCTGTGTGGATCATCGCGGGAAGGTGTGGGCTGGCGTGGGCAACCGCGCGCATCTCGTAGTGCTCGACCCGCAGACAGGCGAGCGCCACGACGTCCTCCCCGCCGACTATGCGCACAACTCGACGGTCTACGACCTCGCCGCCAGCGGGAAGTATGTGCTGGCGAGCGTCCTCTACGACGGCAAGTTGCTGGTCTTTGACGCCGAGACGGAGGACCTCATCCGCGAAGTGCCGCAGCCCCAGGACTCCCTGAGCTGGATGAACGCTCAGGGCGCGCCGCCCGGCGAGGCTTACCTCTATAGCACCCCCAACGGCGACCTGTACCACTACGACATCGCAGCCGATGAACTGAAGCTTCTGGCGCCCGGCCTGGGGCAGTGCGAGCAGGTTGTTGACGGCCGCTGCGTCCACGGCATCAACGACCAGGACTACTTCCTCTACGACCTGGGCGACAGCCAGGAGCTCCGCCGCCAACCGATCGCCGAGGCCGCCGACGGCATGCGCATACAGACGTTGACGGGCGCACTCGACGGCAACGTGTATGGCAGCACTTACATCAACCAGCACATGTTCCGCCTCGATACGGAGACGGAGGAGTTGACGGATCTCGGCAAGGTAATCCGCCTCGGGGGCCAGGTTGACAGCATCCACGCCGGCGGCGACGGGAAGGTCTACATGGGCTCGTATGTCCACGCCACGTTGTCGATCTACGATCCGTCGAAGCCCTGGGCTCCCAGCCGCGAACTCGACGGCAACCCGCGCGAGCTGGGGATGGTCGGCCATGGGCAGTACCGGACCCAGGCCACCGTCCTCGGGCCGGACGGCGACATCTGGGTTGGCTCGATCCCCTCCTACAACTCCGCGCCGACGGGCGCACTCAGCCGCTGGGACCCGGAGACGGGGGAGCACAAGTCGTGGCTCGACCTGGTGCCAGGTGGCGGGATCTACCGCATCGCGGCGGACGACCGGTACCTCTACTGCTCCGGGGGAGGGCGTTTCTTAGTGTGGGACCCGCAGACCGAGTCCAAGCTCTACGAGGAGGAACGAGCGGCGTATGCCCTCGTGGTGACACCTGGTGGGCAGGTCCTGGGGAACAGCGGGGAGGAGATGTTCGTGTTTGATCCGGCGGAGATGCGGGTATCAGGTAGCTTCCCGGCCCCAATCGGGCGGATGGACAGCGTGACCTTGGCGCCGAATGGGCTCACCTATGGCATCAACAACACCGGCATCGCTGAGATCGACGCAGCAACCGGCACGGGCCGGAAGGTCTCTGATGCAGGCGGCCACCTCATCGCGACGGACACCGCTGGGGGGGTGTACTTCGCCAGCGGCGCGGCCCTCTACCGCCTGGACCCCTGAGCGGGACCAGCGCAGAAAATGGGACAGTCCTATTTAAAAAACAGGACTGTCCCATTTTTATGGGCGCGCTTTGGGGCTGGTGTTGAACCTTTCGGCTCG
>CBFDAZ010000361.1:0-5956 GCA_965602825.1 uncultured bacterium | reverse complement strand
AGGAGGATGGGCTGGCAGATGACACGATCGTCTTCTACTGGTCGGACCATGGCGTGGGACTGCCGAGGGCCAAGCGCTGGCTGTATGACTCCGGCACGCACGTCCCGCTGATTGTGAGGATTCCCGAGAAGCTCCGTGTGGGTGGCCAGGGGGAGCCGCAGAGCGTTGATGATCGGCTGATCTGCTTCATCGACCTCGGTCCGACGGTGCTCAACCTGGCTGGCGTGCCGGTGCCGGAGCACATGCAGGGGCAACCCTTCCTCGGGGCGGACCTCCCGCCCGAGCGACGGTACGTCTTCGGTGCGCGGGACAGGATCGATGAACGGGAGGACATGGTCCGAACGGTACGCGACGGGCGGTTCCGCTACGTGCGCAACTTCAAGCCGCATTTCCCGTACTTCACTCACGTCTCCTACGCCGAGCGCACACCGACGATGAAGGACCTCCGCCGGCTGCATGCTGAGGGGAAGCTCCAGCCTGCCGCGGAGCAGTTCATGGCAGACCGCCGACCGACCGACGAGCTGTACGACATCGAGACCGATCCCCACGAGGTCAACAACCTGGCCCAGTCTCCCGCACACCAGGGCACCCTCGAACGGCTGCGGAGGGCGTTGCTTGACTGGATGGCGGAGACGAGAGACACCGGCGTGCTGCCGGAGGCCGAGCTTGCCGACCGCGAGAAGCAACTCGGGAGCCGCTACGCGATCCTGCGGCAGCCGGAGACTGAGGACCTGGTGCAGCGGGCTTTGCCAGTCATTGAGTTGGGGGAGCGCGGCCCGGACGCGGTGCCGGAACTGGTCGAGAAGATGGCCGACGCCGAGTCGGTCATCCGCTACTGGGCCGCAACCGCGCTGGGCAATGTCGGTAAGGGCAATGCCGCCGCCATGGACGCCTTGATGCAGTCCCTGGAGGATGACTCAGCCAGCGTTCGCGTCGCTGCGGCACGCGGGCTATGCTACATGGAGCGTGACGCGGACGCCCTGCCGGTCCTGATCGCGGAACTGGAGGACCCTAACGAATACGTACGGCTGGCAGCCGTGACCGTGCTGGACGACATCGGCGAACGAGCCCGCCCCGCGCTCGATGCCATCGAGGCGCTGAAACAAGACAAGAACGGCTACGTCAAGCGCGTCGTGGACCATGCGTTGAGTGTGCTGCAGGGCGCCGAGTAACCACGATCCACAGTGGAACGTGGCGGTGCCCCTACGCGGGTCGCCTTCCTCTGTGTCTCTGTCGTTCCAGCCGTCCCCAACAGGTCGCCGTTCTTCGTGTCTTTGTGGTTCCAGCCGTTGCCTTCTGCCTTGCCGTTCTCTGTGTCTCCGTGTCTCTGTGGTCCAGGTCGTTCGCCGTACGCCCCGGCGCCCGACCCGTCCTCAGACCAGATAGAACTCCGTCTGCCGGCCGTCGATGGGACGGCAGCCTTCCTCCGTGAACACAACGTCCTCCTCCATGCCCATGCCGACCTCCTGGCCGTCCCACTCGGGCACTCCGCCGGTGACCGATAGCTCCATGGTGAAGGTGTTGTTGTACTGGAGGGCCACATCGCCGCGGCCGGGACACGCCTCCTGCTCCCACGGCAGGCCGATCAGCGGTCCGGGCTCGTGCAAGAACAGCCCCAGTGAGTGCGAGTAGACCTTGGGGTCGGGCACACCCTCATCCCGTGCCCGGGCGAGAATGTTGCTGAGTAGCTCGTTCCCGGTCAGCCCCTGCGTGAACTCAGCCATGAAGATGTCCTGGAGGCGATTGCCCTCGGCCATGAGCTTCCTCATGCCCTCCGGCGCCTCCGTTTCGCCCGGACGGAGCACATACGCCCACTCCTGGTGATCCGAGTTGAGCCGCAGGTAGCGGATCCCGACATCCGAACGAACGAAGTCCCCCTGTCGGATGACGCGATCCTCGTCCCCGTACCTTGCCCTCATGGCGTCACTCCGGACGAGGACGAAGAAGGGCTTGAAGGCCACCTCCAGTCCCAGGTCTGCGCAGCGCTGCCAATAGTACCACTCCAGATCCTCGGTAGTCGTCACGCCGGGGATGATCGTCTCCCGGCTATAGCACTCGGCCAGGATGGCGTGCGCCACGTTGGCCACGTGCTCGTAGAGCTCCACCTCGCCATCGGTCAGCGTCGCCAACCAGCGCGTCGCGCAGGACTCGGCCGACTCCAGCCGGTCCGCGTACTTGCTGGGGAGCTGCTCGCGAAGCTGCAGGTAGAGGTTGTGGGTGAGTCCGCCCGCCGCCCACTGGACGGCGCCGATGTTGACGCCAATGCGCTGCGGGTCGCGTTCCTCGACGATCTGTTTTAGAAGTGGCCACTGCTCATTCTCCAACTGGCTCCTCAGGGGCCAATCGCACAGGCCCCGCATGTTGGTGCCGGAGATGTTGATGCGCTCCACGCCTTCATCTCCGCCCCGGTCGCAGAACACGAGTATCTGCAGGATCGGGCACCACGTGT
This sequence comes from uncultured bacterium, assembly GCA_965602825.1. Classification (GTDB taxonomy): domain Bacteria; phylum Armatimonadota; class Zipacnadia; order Zipacnadales; family VGFC01; genus CBFDAZ01. The sequence continues at coordinate 3,507 of CBFDAZ010000361.1, read as the reverse complement.
CCATGGGGATCATCGTGGAGAAGACGGGGTCGAGGTTGTCCTCCTGACAAAGGACCAGCCACATGTCGAGACCGGCCTCGCGCATGGCCATCGGCAGGATGGCCTGGAAACGTTCCTCAAGGAGTCGGTGGATGACGTCGGCACGCTCGCGCATGGGGAGGACGCGAGGGAAGGCCCCGGTGTCTTGTGCCGTCCTGAGTGGCTTAGGTGTCACGGCATGCTCCTCTCAAGGCGTCAGTCACTCGTGGTAGTATGCCCAGTCGCCGATGCGCTCCAACACTCCGCCGTGCGCCTCACGGGGATACTGAGCATCCGAGCGATAGGCAAAGCAGTCATCGAAGTGGACCCATCCCCGGACGAGCGGGTCGTAGTTGCGGGGCACCACAACGTACAGCTCAAAGACACGCGGATCCCCCGAGCCGCCGGGCCCGCGCTCGTATTGCCAGTCACCCTCGAAGGGCAGCCCTGGCTTGGGTATCGCCTTGAGGTACCTGCGCGATAGCGGCGGTAGGGACGCGGGGTAGACGTCGTGGTCCGCCCGGTATGCCTCGAGTGCTCTCAGCAGTGACTCACTCCGGCTGACGGCAGTCAGCAGTTCCTGGCGCTTCCTCTGCCACTCCCGTCGGTCGCGCTGGTAGTCAACGTACAGGTACCAACCTAGCGCCGCAATCGCTGCCGCACAGACGAGAATCGCGACCCCTACTCGCCGCCAGTTACCGGCCGACGTCATCCGGGTTCCCCTCCTTCGGTCAGTGTCCTTCGCACACCATGTCCACGTGTGGCGCTGTCTACATGATACGACGGTAGCGGCTGGCCTCGGTCTTGGTCCCGCGCGGAAGGACTCCCGGCGAGTCTGGCTGAACTGCCAGTGCTGTCCGTACTCCTGCGAACGAGGCCGCCACGGATGCCAGTCATCCTCCTGCTCAGCATGGCCGCCGCCGCGAGCGCGGGTGAGTTCCGCGAGGTTGCGGTGTCCCTGGCCGCCGAGCACGTCGGAGTGGCCTACGCGACGGAGGTGCTGGCAGCGGAGTGTGGCGTTCCGGCCGGCCTGGGCGCGGAGACGGTCGCTGAGCAGCCTGCCATCCGTGCCGGGCTTGTGGGGCATGCCCTGGTGGCTGATGTCGAGCTCCGCGAGATCGGCGACCTGTCAGACGAGGGCTTCGGGTGGACGTCAGGCGGGGATGGCATCGCCCTGGCGGCCAAGGCAGAGCCCGGCCTGATGTACGGCCTCCTCGAGCTAGCTGACCGGCTGCACAACGAGGAGGAGATCCCGCCCACGCACGTCTCCGAGCCCCTCGTCGCCATCCGCGGGGACTGGATCGATCTGCCCTTCTACCTCGGCTGCGACCTGTACGACGGCCGCTGGCGCTGGCACAAGAACATCGAGGGCAAGCCCGACTCCTGGTTCCATGACCGAGCGGCCTGGACGCAGCGCTTCCGGCTCTACGCCCGGCGCCGCATGAACGCCCTGATGCTCCAGCATCCCCACCCGTTCCCGGCCTTCATTGCCTACCCCGATGCCCCGGAGGCGGCCTACTTCGGCGACGAGACGGTCGCGCGGAACGCCGAGACACTGCGCTGGCTCATCGAGGAAGGTCGGCGCTACGGCGTCGGCATCTACATCCTGACGTGGAACGAGTGGGTGCCCCGAGGCTATGCGGAGGCTCACGACATTCCACAGGCGGGTGCGGGGACAGCGGAATCGGCGGCGCTGAACCGGTACTCGTATGCCGAGTTCTTCCGCCGCTTCCCGGGCCTGGCTGGCCTCGTCACGATGGCCGGCGAGAGCCCGCCGGGCTGTGTCGAATTCGTCCGCGACAATGTGGTCAAGCCGCTCGCCGAGCTCCCCGATCCGCCCCACATCACCTTCTGGACGTGGTGCGCCTATCCGGAGGATGTCAACACGGTGCTCGATGGCTATCCGGGCGAGACCGCAATCATGCACTACCTCCAGTACGAGCAGCTCTTCAAGCCGATGATCGACCCCCGCGTGGGCCGCATGAGCGAGGCCTGCGGCGGACGGCCCGTCGTGGTGATGGGCGGGCCCGGAACGGCGACCGCGCAGCTCTACTGGGCGGAGCCGTATGTCGTTCGTGACATCCTGCGCGACGTCCCGAAGCAGAACGTCTGTGGCGTCTACTTCTCGGGCCTGGACTCCTGGCAGTGGGTGTCGAACAAGTGGATCGGCTGGGAGGCCCTGGCTCGCTACTGGTGGGATCCTCTCCGGGATGACGAGGATGCCTACTGGGAGCGACGGATAGCGGAGGTGTTAGGCGACGAGGCCTTCGGCAAGCCGCTGTTGTCGGCGTACCGGCACGCCAGCGCCGTGCCGATGCGGATTCTCTGTCTCCTGCACAGCCAGAGCGACGTCTTCCGACCGCAGTATGGGCTGCCGCTCGTGTTCTACCTCGGCATGCCAACGCTGTCCACGTACGTGTTCGAGAACCATACCCACATCGACGAACAGGGCCGCCTCGCTCCCCGCATGGGCCTGACCTGGCCCAACCCCGACTGGGGGGAGAGGGTCATCGGGATCGTGGACGCGGTCGAGTCCCTGCGCGGAGGCGGAACGGTGCCGCAACGGACGACGCCGCTCGACATCGCCAACGAGCTGCAAGGCCACGCGGACGCGATCGCGGAAGCCGTCGAGCAGATGCGGCCCTTGGGCGACCAGTGCTCCTGGGGAAGGCCGAGGTTCCACACGCTGCTGGGTGTCCTGACGATGAACGAGCTGCTGGCCCGGCACACGGCGGCCAAGATCCGCGCGGCTCTCGCCTGGCAGCTATGGCACACTGGCGGAGGCCGTGCCGATCCTGTGTTGACTCCCCTCAACGAGTCGGTGGCGTACTTCGAGCGATACGCCGAGGTGGCGACCCGTCTCTATCCCGCCGAGTATGGCACCAAACGCAACGTCCTCACCAAGTCCCCGCCCTGGACGCACCTGGACCTCTGGCAGCACTACCGCTTCGTGCCGGACTATCGCTTCACGGAGTACGCCGAGCGCTTCAGGCGGGAGCGCGACCTGATCGCCGAGGCGCTGGCCGAAGGCCGGCACGAGCTGCCGTACGAGCTTGATCTGCTGCCGCCCGTTGAGGGCGATGCCATCGCGGGAATCAACGCAGACGGGCCGTTCGGCGGGCTCAAGCTTAACCAGTTCCCGCCCAAAGCGACGGCTGAGATGAGAGACGGGCGCCTGGTCTGCGATCACAAGGGCACCTCGACGGACTTCTACTTCCCCTTCGTCACCGACCCGGAGCAATGTCGCCTTGAAGTCGGCGTGAAGTACGAGTTGATCTTCCGGTACGAGATCACACGCGTTGGGGATGAGAGTCCTCTCAAGCTGTCCTTCGGCGCTCGGACGACGGAGGGCGGCTGGCGGCGAGACGTGGGGGCGCGCTACTTCTCGGGCCCCGCGGGAACGACCGGAGAGATCCGGACGCAGTTCGTGCCCGAGGAGTTCAACGACTACTACGTGTATCTCAGTCTCAACGGGGATGGGACGATCGT
>CBFDAZ010000360.1:0-5959 GCA_965602825.1 uncultured bacterium | reverse complement strand
GCTACCCCGACTTCCAGAGCGGATACAAGCTCTACACCCGCCGAACCGCCCGCGCCAACATCGAGTCGATCAACGGCGCGCACGATCGGGAGCCCGAGGCCGAGGTGAAGTGGTGGGGAGCCGAGTTCGTGACGGTGACGGACCTGCTTCTCGGCGGCGTGGTGCCGGCCGAGGTCTCCCGCCTGAGCTACGACCTGCAGCCCCAGACGACCTTCGACGAACGCGACCGCGTCCACGCCTTCGGCCGGCAGTTCGTGTGGCTCTTCCGTCATCTGCAGACCCCTTCTGAAATCGCGCGCCGGATCACCGACAACGCCGTCGCCCGATCGCCGCTTCGAACGGCGACGGGAATCGGGGAGGAGCTCGTCAGGTTCCGGGAGTACGTCAGGTCCGCGGTCTATCCGGACGCCGACTGGGGCCAACCGCCGCTGCGGGGCGAGCTGCTCTGAGGCCGGGACGTGCTTGTGCGCGGCCTCAGTCGCTCGCCTGGGCCGCATCCTCAGCGAACAGGTGCTTCCACGGACCAAGCTCGACCTCGGGGTTGAGGGCCCGGAGTTCTGTGACGAGACCCTCGAGCTCGACCCGTTTGCCCGGTAGCCGAAGCTCGCCGCCGGGGTGCTTGATGGCAAGCTCGGGCTTCCTGGAGCGTTCGGGTTCGGAGATCTCCGTGATCTCGCCTGTTGAGGTCGAGAGCGTGCCCCACAGTCGCGAGAATCGGACGGTTCCGTTCGCGTGGACCACAGCCGCGAGTACCGGGACCCCGAACGGCGCGCCAATGGCGACCAGCGTCCCGAGTGTGCCCGACACCTGTGCCAATGCCTTGCCCCAGGGGGCTCCTTGCGCCCCCCCCAGCGCGTCGCTGAGCTTGTCCCAGAACGCCACGATTGTCACCCCGGCTGCGAGTGCCGTCACGGTGGCCGCGATCGCCTGGAACGTCCAGCCCCTCCGGCGCCCGCTGAGGAACAGGAAGTGTGCCGGATCCCGCTCCTGTTGCTCGGCGCCCTGTGGCTCGGCCTCGCTCTCGAACAGCCGCGTCCACGGCCCAAGCGCAACATACGGGTTGCGTTCACCGATGGTGTTGGCGATCTGCTCAAGCGTCTTGACATCGCCCGGGACCGACACCGTCCGGTAACGGTGTTGGATGACGAGCGTTGGATGAGGGGCAGATCCGTTGCCTTCCGCCAGCGCGGCAATGTCGCCGATCGTGATCGACGTGGCGGCAAAGAGACCTTCGAGGACGAGGTCATCCTCACTGGTGAGGCGCACAGCCAGGACGACCCGCAGCAGCCGCGCGCCAACCCAGACGGCCAGAGCCGCCCCGGCCGCCCCAGTTATGCCTCCCACGAGCAGCCACCATGCCGAGGCTGGCGGCCGCCCCGCGGGGGGCTCCAAGACCGCAATGATCGGGATCAGCGTCAGAGCAGGGGTGGCGATGCAGAGCACGATGCCGGCCACGATCAGCCTGCCCGCGTGACGCCCAGCCGTCTCCACCAGGCTGAACTGAGTCATCGACCCTCCCGTGGCGAGCGTCGTTCCCAGGGTTCTTGGGCCCCTCGGTTGCGGAATCCCTGTACCTCCCCGGATGAGCTGCAAGAGAACTGCCAGGCCCAGACCCGCCGCGTGTCGCCAAAGGGGGCTGGCAGGATGCTTGCAGCGGCTTCGTGGGCAAACCGCGCCAGGCCTTCACCTCCGGCGTGTTCCTGGGAGAGGTGCGCGATGTCTGAGACCGCCATTCGCACCGACGAGCTTAGCCGTGACTTCGGCGAGACGAGAGCCGTGGACCGACTAACGCTCGAGGTGCCCAGGGGAGCCGTGTTCGGCTTCTTGGGCCCCAACGGAGCTGGCAAGACCACGACGATTAGAATGTTGCTGGGTCTGCTGGAACCCACGAGCGGCGTGGCCGAAGTGCTGAGCTGTGATGTGCGGACCGCTTCGGACAATATCCGCACGGGCTGCGGCGCCCTGCTTGAGCACCCCGGCGTCTGGGACCGACTGAGTGGCGAGGAGAACCTCGAGTTCATGGGCCGGGCCTGCCGTCTGTCGGCGGCCGATCGTCAAGCGCGAGCCCAGGAGCTGCTGAAGCAGATGGGGCTGTGGGAGCGGCGGGGCGAACTCGCGGGAACCTGGAGCCGGGGGATGCGCCAGAAGCTGGCTTTGTGTATGGCACTGATCCACCGGCCCAGCCTGCTGTTCCTCGACGAGCCCACCGCTGGTCTGGATGTCACGGCCGCCGCCGCACTGCGCGACGATCTGTCCGCCCTTGCCGCGGACGAGGGCGTCACGATCTTCCTCACCACCCACAACATGTCTGAAGCGGATCGCTTGTGCAGTCAGGTGGCGGTTATTCGCGGCGGCACGCTACTCACAGTCGACCACCCCGACATGCTTCGCACGAAGGCCGGCGCGAGCCACGTCGAGGTGACGGGGCGTGGATTCTCCGATGAGGTGGTGCGCGCGCTGCAGGCGCGGTCTGAGGTCGCAGCGGCGAACGCTCGGAATGGCCGACTGACCATCGCGCTGCCCCACGATGCCGACGCCGCGCCTCTCGTAAGCCTGTTGGTGCGTGGCGGGGCCGAGGTGGAGGAAGTGCGCCGGAGCGCCCCGAGCCTGGAGGATGTGTTCCTCACCCTCATGGAGCGAGAGCAATGATTGGAGACATCCTTACCGTGATGTGGAAGGACCGCCGCGAGCAGGCCAACCAGGACCAGCGCCTGCGCGACCGGATCGTTGGGCTCATGCTGCCGGTAATGTGCATGGGCACCATGGCCATCTACCCCGCTATCGCCATGGGGCCCAAGTGGGTCACATCGCCTCTGGCGCTCGTCATCAGTTTTCTGATCCCAACCATGATCGTTGGGATGGGCATTGTGGATGCCTTCGCTGGCGAGCGCGAACGGCACACGCTGGAATCACTCCTGGCCACGCGGCTACCGGACAGGGCGATCCTGTTCGGGAAGATCGCTGGGCCCGTTGTCCTCGCACTCCAGTTCACCGTCTACCTCCACCTGGCCAGCCTGGTGGCCCTCAACATCGTGCACTGGGAGGGCATGGTGCTGGTCTACCCCTTGCGCATGGTTGCAGCCATCTTGTCGCTGGCGATCCTCACCAGCCTCTTCGCGTCATCGCTGGGCGTGCTGATCTCGCTTCGGGCCCAGACGCTCCGCCTGGCGGCCCAGCGGTTGATGACGGCCGTCCTGGCTCCCATCATAGTGGTGTGCTTCGGAGTGGGTCTGATCGGCAGAGCCGCCCCGGCGAGTTGGCGGGAGGCCTTCGAGTCCTTCGTCATCCAGCACGTCGCGACCCTCAGTCTCGCTCAGGTCACGCTCGCTGTGTTGGCGTTCCTGGCGGTCGCCGATGCCGCCTTGCTTCTGGCCGCCACGCTCCGGTTCCGCCGGAACCGGCTGGTGGTTGGCTGAAGGGGAAGTCAGGTCCGGTCAGCACGGGACCTCGACGTCCACTCGGGCCCCGGCCACAAGACGCGCTTTGCCATCCTGCACGAACCTATCACGCCGGCGCAGGGCCCTCGTCCAGGGCGCGAGCCATCTGCGGACGAAGGAGCCGTCGCCCCACAAGACGAACGACCTGGGTGCCCCGGTACCACGCTGGTGAGGGGGCATGCCGCGACCTGCAGATGCCCGCGTTGCCGCAGCGGCACTCCTCGAGAAGCTGATCGGCTGACGGGAGGATGGAACCGTGACCAACAGATCCGCCATGCTGTTCGCGCTTGTCGCCATCGGGACGATCCTGCTGGCTGTGGGCCTGTTGTGGCCGGCGGAAGAACCGGCTCAGCTTCCGGCCGGGGAGATCATTGAGGCTACCGGTGTCAAAGGCGGCCTCGTTGTCCACGTTGGCTGTGGTGACGGGCGACTCACCGCTGCCCTGCGAGCAGACGAGAGCTTCGTCGTCCACGGTCTGGACGCGGATGCCGGCAACATTGCGCGAGCCCGCGCGCACGTTCAGTCGCTGGGGCTCTACGGCCCGGTATCGGTCGAACAGTGGAGCGGGGACCGGCTGCCCTATGCCGACAACCTGGTCAATCTCCTCGTGTCGGCCGACCTGGGCAAGATACCCAAGCGCGAAGTGATGCGCGTGCTGGCCCCCCATGGGGTGGCCTACGTCAGGAGCGCCGGCACGTGGGGCAAGGTTGTCAAGCAGCCGCCCACCGACACCGACGAGTGGACCCACTACATGTACGATGCAAGCGGCAACCCGGTGGCCCACGACGACGTTGTCGGGCCCCCCCGGAGCATCCAGTGGACCGCCCTGCCCCCGCACATGCGAAGTCACGAACATATCCCGGGGCTCTACGCCCTGGTCTCGACCGGCGGACGCATCTTCTACATCGTTGACCAGGCTCCCACTTCGTCCGTCCGCCAGCCTGCGCACTGGCGGCTCGTGGGCCGCGATGCCTACAACGGGCTTCTGCTGTGGGAGCGGCCCGTCGCCCGGTGGTACCCCCACATAACTAACTGGGGCGGGACCCCCAGCCAGCTCCAGCGCAGGCTGGTGGCGGTCGGAGACCGCGTCTATGTGACCCTCGGCCTGCACCTGCCGGTGAGTCAGCTTGATGCGGCGACGGGGGAGACCGTCAAGCTCTACGAAGACACCGTCGGCACCGAGGAGATCATCTATCACGAGGGCATGCTGCTGCTCGTGGTGCGCCGCGTCAGCGACGAACGCCTCGCGGAACTCGAGGAGTTCGAGCGGCTCCAGTTGGCGGATGACTCCCCCCTGTATAAGCGGGAGTCCGCACAGCCGTTGATCGCCAACCTGCGCCGGACCGACGCTCAGGCCGAAGTCGCCCTCCTGGCGGTCGATGCCGATACGGGGCGTGAGCTCTGGAAGAAAGAGGGCGCGGAGGCCGCCGGGCTCAGGACGCTCAGCCTGTGTGCCAGCGGCGACCGGGTCTTCTACCAGAGGCAAGGGAAGGTCGTCTGCCTCGACTGCGAGACCGGGGGAGAACTGTGGTCAGTGCCCTCGCCTCGGCTGCGTTGTGTGTGGGACGGCAACGTCTTCTGTGCGGATGGCAAGGCGGTCACGGTCTTCTCTGCCGAGAGCGGAGAGACGCGGTGGACTCACGAACCCCTGCTTACCGACATCCGGGACGCCTTCGTCGCCGGCGGATCGCTCTGGGTGGGCGGCTTCAAACCGTACGAAGAGCCCAACAAGAGGAGGGGGCCCGCGTGGGGCCCGTACTTCGCGACACAGCGCGACCTGACCACGGGCGAGGTGCTGATGCACGTTGAGCCCGAGAACCCCGGGCACCACCATCGCTGCTACTCGAACAAGGCCACCGACCGCTACATCCTCGGGGGCAGAAGAGGAACCGAGTTCATCGACCTCGCCACCGGGGAAGTTCTCTGGCATAGTTGGGCGCGAGGCGTCTGCCGGTACGGCGTCATGCCATGCAATGGACTCCTCTACACCCCGCCGCATGCTTGTGGGTGCTACGTTGCGGCGAAGCTCAAGGGCTTCAACGCCTTGGGTCCGGAGCCGTCCGGCGATGAAGCGGCGGGAGACGAGTCGATGAGACTGGAGCGCGGGCCCGCCTACGAGACTGCACCTCCCGGGGCCAGCTCCCCGCAGTCTGGCGATTGGCCCACCTATCGCTGCGATGCCCAACGGAGTGGTGGCACGCCAGCCGCGGTGCCGGCGGAGCTGGCCCTCAAGTGGGAGGCGGAGATCGGCGGCACGCTCACCAGCCCCACCGTCGCCGACGGCAAAGTGTTCGTGAGTTCCGTGGACGAGCACACGCTTTGTGCGGTAGATGCCGATTCTGGGCAGTCCGCCTGGAGCTTCACGGCCGGCGCTCGCATCGACTCGACGCCGACCCTCTACCGGGGGCGAGCGATCTTCGGGGGCCGCGACGGGTATGTCTACAGCGTTAGCGCCTCGGACGGCACGCTCGCGTGGCGGCTGCGGGCGGCTCGCGCGGAGCGGCGCATCTCGGCCTCCGGCC
>CBFDAZ010000359.1:0-5959 GCA_965602825.1 uncultured bacterium | reverse complement strand
AATCTTCGGAGCAGCCTCTGCGGGGTCCTGGACCTGTCCCGAATCCGTTCCGGTGTCAGCTCATCGAATGGTCTTCAGCCCTCAGCTCGGCCAGGGGACGGCCCCGGGGCTGACTACGGTCGCCGAACCACGTGCTACCGTGCGGCGATGCCCGGCAGCCGCCGCACGGGTCCATCTCCGGCGAGGTACAAGTCGCTTCCGACGAAGCACATGCGTCCGACCCGCTCCAGGCGGCCGAGGACATCTACGTTGGCGTCCTCCGGGCGGATACGCACGAGGACGTTGCCGAGGTAGGTGTACACGTTGCCGTCGGGCCCTCTGACGTAGTCCCACTGAGTCGTGCCGCCCCCCCACGCGAAGCGGAGCGTGTCCGGCAGCTTCTTCGTGAAGAGCATCTCGCCGGTGCCCGCGTCAACGCCATAGAGAAGCCCGCGGTTCTCGACCGCCGGGTCCTCGGTCGTGCCCAGCAGCAGGCCGGGTGCGACCTCGAGCACAGGCCCAGCCTTGGAGGCGTTTGGCACGGGGACGATGTCGCGCACGATCTGCTCCGTCTCGGTATCCCACACGAACAGCTTTGCGCTCTCCGGGCGCACGTTGTTGTTCAGCTCATCAGTGGCCGTCCGGGTGGACGCGACGATGTACCGGCCCTCCTGTGCCGCCGTCAGCCAGTAGATGCGGTAGCCGCTGAACGGCCTCCACAGGCCGCCATATTCGCCGGATTCCGGATCGAGCCACCCGACGCGGCCGCCGGCGTAGTCGCGGACCCCGGCGCCGCCCCAGTCGGTCCGGCCAGCGGCGCCGAGGGCGGCACTGAAGACCTTCTTGACGCGTGTCTCTCTGAAGAGCGAGGCGACCACGCGCCGGGGGTTGCTGTCGGGAGAGTGGATCTCGGGCGGGTCCTGGCCCGGCGGCCCGCCTTTCAGCACGGTCCAGGGGAGCGACGGGTCGAAGACGTCGATGGGTCCGCTCGGGTAGCCGCTCCAGTAGAGTTTCTCGCCCTGGACGGCAAGGGCGTAGATGCTTGGGCCTCCGTTGCCGAGTGCAGTTCCTTCGCCCGTCGTCGGGTCGAAGAGGAACCGGCCGCTATAGGCCTGTGCGGTACCGAAGATGCGGCCGTCCGGCAGCGGAATCAGCCGGTGGATGCTGAGCGGATAGGTCTCCACCTCCGGGAGCTCAATGCGCTTCCAGCCCAGGTCTGCCGGCTCGGCATCCGCGGGAACCGGGTCGGGCTGTGCCGCGGCGTCGGCCGCCGAACGCCACCAGAGATAGGCTTTCCCATCCACGGGATCGACCTGCCCGCGGTAGACCTCCGGCTTCGGCGGGGCCGTGTCCCACGGCGACTGGAATGGCGTCCAGGGCGGGTCGTTGTCCGTCTTTGGGATCATCTCCCCGTGGTAGAGCCAGAAGGACTCCGACGTCGCCTCAGGGCCGTCCTTGACCGTGGCCCGGGCGCCGCCATTCATCGGGGAGATGGAGATGTCGCCGCCGGCCCTGGTCTGGGCCAGCAGCTTCTGCTCGCCAGACTCGATGTTGACGGCCACCAGGTACCAGGGGATCTTGCCGCTGGCGATGTAGATGTACCGATCGTCCACGCCGATCCAGTACCCCCACGCCCCGTGAGGATCGTGGTCGGGCCCGATGGGGCCGTAGTCGCGCACGACCTGGCCCGTCTTCCAGTCGTAGCAGTAGGCCCCGGCCTTGTTGGGGTCGCGGTAGTTGCCGGTGCCGTAGATAAGCCCGTCCGGGCCCAGCGCCAGGCGGCGGGTTTCGCCCACCAGGTCGGGCACGATGATACCCCGGTCCTCCAGCAGGTTCGTGGCCGGGTCGTAGACGAAGAGGTTCATGCCCGCATTCCAGTCCGGCGTGACGATGTAGTACTTCCCATCCGGCGCGAACATGCCGCCGTGCATGTGGATTTGCCGGCGATCGGGGAAGCGTTGCTTGTTCACCTTCCCGGTGGAAAGGTCGCAGGCGTAGAGCCAGGTGGGCCCGTTGTAGGTCTTGAAGTACCACTGCAGGGCGTCGTATGTCTCGCCGTCGGGGTTGGGGACGAGCTGGAAGGTCCAGCTCGTGACGCCGCGAGCGGGCGCCGCGAGCAGCTCGGGCTCGAGCGTGGGCGCGGTTGCCAGTTGCTTCTTCAGGTCAGGCTGGCCCACTGCTTCCCAGTCAGCAGCAAGGGCACTCCCGCCGCACAGGATCGTGCTCGCAAGCATTGTCAGCAGAAGCCCTCCGCCCACTGCGCACCTCCCTTGAGGGTGACAGCACCCTTGGTGGCCCGGTCCGGGGGCCGAGACCGCAGCACAGGCGAGCGTGGCGGCAGCGGACGCGGCCCGCCACGCGGGTGCGGCTCGTGTCGCCACCCGAAGGAAGAGCCGGGAGCTAGCTCGTCTAGCGAAGGCCTTGGCGCCGGTACGTCACACCGAGCCGGAGTGCCGGCCGGGTGCTCCCGCCACGTCATTCCACCACTTCAATGGTATCGATCCTGATATCTATCTCTGTCCCCGGGCGCTCGACCGGCTGAGTCAAGGAGATCATCACATCGGCCACGTACTTGGGTCCTTTGCGATCCGTGACGTACAGTTTCAGCCTCGTGTCCCGCACCTCGTGCATGGAAGGCACCATGCCCCTGATGAGGGTGAAGTAGCCGTGGCCCGTTCCCTTCGGCTCTCCCTCCTTCCAATGGGCGGTGATCCTGGCGTCCAGCGAGGCCACGGTCTCCTCCTGGTCCGGCCATTTGAGCAGGCATTCCTTGGCGAAGATATTCATCCGCTGTCACTTGTCCTTCCCGGAGATACACTCCACGAGTCTGAGTGCGGGACCTGGCCTGTCTCCTGTTCCGAGCGACGTAGCGGGATGCCTCTGCCAGGCGGCCAGTCCGGGTCAGCCCTCGACCGACGACCCCGGCCCGGCAGCAAGCAGCGCATCCCCTGCAGTCCGTTCGACGTTCCTTCGCTCATCCCCTGTGCACGTCCCGCCAGGGGCGGCAGGGGGGCTCGCCAGTGCGCCACTGTGCCACGGTCAGCGAACAGCGGGTACTGGACGCCTGCACACTCCGAGGAATCACCGGAGTTCCGCCACCAGCGGGGCAATCACCCCGGCGACCTCGTTGAGGAAGGCCTCGTCGGCCGGGCCGAAGGCGCCGACCTCGTCGGAGTCAACATCGATCTGGCCGAGAATCTCGTCGCCGTCCCAGATGAGCACGACTATCTCGGACAGCACGTGGGGGCTGCAGGCGAGGTAGTTGTCGATCTCACGGACGTCCCTGATGACCTGGTTGGTGCGCTCGGCGACGGCGGTGCCGCAGACGCCGGTGCCCACCGGGATACGCGTGTGCTCGGTAGGCGCGCCAAAGTACGGGCCGAGCTCCAGGACATCGCCCCGCAGTACGTAGATGCCAAGCCACTCATACTGAGGGTGGCGCATATGGATCAGCTCGATGACGCGCTCCAGCCTGTCCCAGGCCGCCTCCTCGCCTGCGACCACCTTGCGGATCTTCTCCAGCGTCTCGCTGAGCTCTGCCATGTTCGCTTGGCACCCCGCTTGTCAGGTTAGGATCTGCTTGACGGCAACCGCAACGGCCTTCCCGAGGTTGCGGTGCTCCCCGGCCTCGAAGTGGATGCCATCGAGGTCGCTGGCCGTCACGACCTCGCCTGCTTCCATCAGTTCGCATCCCTGTTCCTCGGCGACCCGCGCGAACCACTCGGGCAGCTTCCGCGACTTCTCTCCCGCCCCCTCGAACATCTCGGCGAACTCCGTCAGCTTGCCCACCGGCGGCGGACAGACGAGCAGGACTTTCGGCGCTCCGCCGCCTCGACCCGCCTCGCTCTTCTTCACGACATCCACCAGGACGCCCGCGCTGTAGGCGATGTCGAAGGCCGAGAGCGAGAAGCGCTTCTTCAGGTCGTTCGTCCCCAGCATGATGACGACCAGGTCCAGAGGCTTGTGCGATTCGAGACAGGGGACGAGATACTCTTTCCCGTTCTTGTACCCCTCAATCGGGTCTTCCCACACGGTTGTTCGGCCGTTGAGTCCCTCCTCGATGACCACGTATCCGTCCCCGAACTCCTGCCTGAGCACTCCCGGCCAGCGCGTGTCGCGGTCGAACCGGTCAGCAGTCGTGGGATCGTAGCCCCACGTGTTTGAGTCGCCATAGCACAGCACTGTCTTCATTGGTGCTCTTCCCTCCGGAACATTGCGTGCACTTGCCCAGAGCTCGCCTTTCACTTTCGCCCGCCGAGCGCAAAGCACCTGGCGAAGGCGTCGGCAACGTGGACGACCGCGCCGGTCGCCCTCCGCGAGAGGTCACGACGGGGACGTGGCGGAAGACAAGGTGGTACTCTGGAGGCGGGTGCTCGCCCGCCCAAGGTCCTGCTGTCGAACACGGAGGTGCGTCTTCGATGAAGGCACAGAACCGGAGGCAGTTCCTGGGCACGGTCGCCGCCGCGGCCGGGGCGGCCAGTCTGTCTCGGAACAGCTCGGCTCAGGAAGAGCAGAAGAAGCCCCCCAATTTCGTGCTGATCATGGCGGATGATTGCTCGGCGCGGGAGTTCGGCTGCTACGGCCATCAGGTCCACCGCACACCGAACATCGACCGGCTGGCCGAGACCGGTGTGATGTTCCGCACGTGTTGGGCTACGCCGATCTGCAGCCCTTCGCGGGCGGAGATCATGACCGGCCGCTACGCCTTCCGCACCGGCTGGTTCCACAACAACCTCAAGCCGCGGGGCGGCGAGGAAGGGTACGACCTGGCGAAGTCACACACCCTCTTCTCGGAACTGCTCCAGGAAGCCGGCTACGCAACCGCCATGGCCGGTAAGTGGCAGCTCTCCGGGAAGTACCCGACGAAGGTATTCGAGTACGGGTTCGATGAGTACTGCATCTGGCCGGGGATGGTGGGTGGGCTTCCGAAGGGCCATCAGTTCGACGGGCCGGTGGAGGGCCCGGGAACGACACTGCCGGGCCGAGCGGCGCGCTACTGGCACCCGGCCGTCGTCAGGAACGGGGAGTGGCTGCCCACCCAGCCGGAAGACTACGGCCCGGACATCTACACTGACTTCCTCATCGACTTCATGAAGCGCCACAAGGACGGCCCGTTCCTGGCTTACTTCCCGATGTGCCTCCCGCACAAGTCCTGGGACTTCGACCTGAAGAAGAATACCTACGTCCCCACCCCCGAACTCGATGAGAACGGCCAGAAGACGGGCCGTAGGACCGGCGATACGCTCCAGTCGAACGTTGAGTACACGGACTACCTCGTCGGTCGGATTGCACGCGCGTTGGACGACCTCGGGCTCCGCGACAACACAATCATCCTGTTCACCGCGGACAACGGCACGGTCGGCTTCGGCAAGAACCAGATCCACGAGGGCGGACCGCTGGTCCCGATGGTGTGCAACGGCCCGGGCATTGTGAAGCCGACTGGCTCGTGCGACGCGCTCGTGGACTTCTCCGATGTGCTGCCGACGCTCGCCGACTTCGCCGGTGCGACGCTGCCGGACGACTATGCAATCGACGGTCGGAGCTTTGCGCCCATCCTGCGAGGCGAGGCGACCGATACGCGGGAGTGGGTCTACTGCCCGCTGGCGGAGGCCCGCTTGCTTCGCGACAAGCGCTGGTTCCTGGCCGGGGATGGGCGGTTCTACGACTGCGGCGAGAGCCGCCGCGGCGAGGGCTATGAGGACGTGACGGACTCCGCCGATCCCGAGGTCGTGGCGGCGCGGGCACGGTTCGATAGGATCCTGGAAGGCCTTCCGGCGCCGACGCAGGAGCAGCGAGAGAGGTCCAGCACCCCGGACTACTCCGTGCTGAAGCGGCGCAAGAAGCCGAAGAAGGCGCAATAGGGAGAGACCCGATGACGAAGACTGAGGCGACGCGGTCTGCAGAGCGGGCGTGCCACCAAACGGTCCCTTCCCCCGGCCGTGTCCGAGCCACGCGGGCGGCACTGCTGCTGTCCGCGGTC
>CBFDAZ010000358.1:0-5965 GCA_965602825.1 uncultured bacterium | reverse complement strand
GAGCGGTTTCAACCGCGATGCCGTTGCCGTGTCGTTGTTGCCCTCGTGCTGTCGGACGAGTGTCGCTCAACGTGCTGGCAGGGAACGGCAACGGCGAACGACGGTCGCGGTTGAAACCGCTCCTACCCCCCACCCAACGCCTGCACGGTGGTCGGTCGATGCTCATGTAGCGCACTCGTGCTCAATAGGTGATCGAGAACCGTGGACTGCCACCTGGAGTCTCCTGCCGGAAGGGTGCGGCGAACCGGCTCTTTGCGGGAAGAGCGGGCTCCCCGCGACGGCCGTCGTGAACAGACCGGGCCGGAAACAACGCAGGCCGGGCCACAACCATCGTGCCCCGGCCCGTTGATGCCCCGAATGGCCCGCTCAGATCAACTCGGTCTGTCCCGGTACCGCTACGGCCGGCACTTCCATTGGCCCGAAGTCAAGGTCATCCGGCGGCAGGAGATTGAGCTGCGAGTTGAGCGCCTGCTCCCACGTGACGTCCTGACCCGTGTAAGTCGACATCCGCCCCATGATCGCGGAGAGCGTTGACTCGGCGACTTGCTGCGCCTCGTTCAGCGGCTCCCCCGCACGGATGCTGGCGATCAGGTCCCTGTGCTCCTGGACGTACTCGCCCGCCTTGCCCTTATGCTCGTAGGGCTGGGCCCCCCAGATCCGGCCGCCCGGGTTCGCCGTGCCCTCGGTACCGATCACGTGCTCGCCGACGTGCCGCGAGCAGCCGTCGATCTGCCGGCACATGCTGAGGACCTTGACGCCATCCGGGTAATCGAAGTCGATGGCGAAATGGTCGAAGATGTGCCCGTGCCGCGGGGCCGTCCGGACCTGTCGGCCGCCAAGTCCCCTGGCTCGCTCGGGGTGGGACTGCAGGACCCAGTTGATGACGTCGATGTTGTGGATATGCTGCTCGCAGATGTGGTCCCCCGACAGCCACGTGAAGTAGAGCCAGTTCCGGATCTGCCACTCGACGTCGCTCCACTGGTCGTTCTTCTCGTGGCTCCACAGGCCGTGCTGGTTCCAGTAGCACTGCGCGGCCACGACCTTACCGATCGCGCCCCCGTGGATGCGTCTGATCGTCTCGATGTACCCGGCGTGGTGCCGGCGCTGCGTGCCCGCCACGACTCCAAGGCCCTTCTCCTTCGCCAGCTGGCCGGCTTCCATCACCATGCGCACGCCCGTCGGGCATGTGGCAACCGGCTTCTCCATGAACACATTCTTGCCGGCCTCGATCGCCGCCCTGAAGTGGATCGGCCGGAACCCGGGCGGAGTGCCCAGAACCACCATGTTGACATCGCTCGCCAACACGTCTTCGTAGGCGTCGAAGCCAACGAAACACCGATCATCCGTCACGGTCAGCTTCTCGCCGATGGCCTTCTGCAGGTTCCCGCGGGAACCATCCAGCCGATCCCGGAACACGTCCCCCATCGCGTAGATCTCCACGCCCTCCGACGAGTTCGCGCAGTCCCGAGCCGCACCGGTGCCCCGGTTGCCGCAGCCAATCAGACCCACGCGAAGGCTATCATCGCCCTGCGCCGTGCCGAAGCTGCTGCCCAGCAGACTCGACGCAACGGCAGCCGAGGTGAGGCCCGCCGATGTCTTCAGGAAGTCCCTGCGAGGCATTCCACTACCCTTGCCTGCGTCACTCACGTATCTCGCCACCCTTCAGTTGATGTACTCGTCAGACTCGTCTGTCCGGGCACTGGCCCGGAGGGATTGCCGGTCGCTGCCTGCTTCCTGCAAGACCCGGGGAATCCTCTCGCTGGCTCGTCACGGCTCGCAGACGACGCGGAAGCCCGCAAACGGGGCGTCCGCCAGCCACCACTTGCTCTTGGGGATCTGGGGATCGCTCATCGTCCAGTCGGCAGTCTCGTACTTGCGGGCCGCCGGGTGGACCTCTTCGGCCGAATCCTGGTACGAACCACCCCGCACCACCGGCTTCCTCCCGACGCCCGTGCACCACTCGCCCGTGTTACCGAGCATGTCCTGGATGCCCCAGGCGTTCGGCTCCTTGCTGCCAACAGGATGGGTCTGCTCTTCTGCGTTGTCGGCGTACCACGCAATGCCGCCCAGCAGGTCCGCGTCTTCGATGGGAGCTGCCGGCAGAACTCCGGCCCGGCAAGCGTACTCCCACTCCGCTTCTGTTGGGAGACGGTACTTCTTGCCCGTCTTCAGGCTCAGCCACTGGCAGTACGTCTTCGCCGCGTGGTAGGTGATGTGGAGCGCTGCGTAGCCCTGGTGCCCAAAGCCCAGGTCCGGTGCCCCGTACGGCTTCGTCGGACGGGCAACCGCCTCTGCGGTCGTTGGCTCGCCCTGCTCCTCCTTCTCATCCGTGCCCCCCTGTGCTTCGTCGCCTCCCTTTTCCTCCTCGTCGAGCCGGTACATGTAGACGTCGTATTCGTCCCACGTCACCTCAACCTTCCCCATCCAGAAGCCCTTGAGCTCGACGCTCAGCGTCTCACCGGCCGCTTCCGGGTTCTCCATCCCGTACGTCCCGGCCGGCACCGGTGCCATCTCAAACTCGACCAGCGTGCCCTCCAGCTTCTCCGTGTACGGCTCCAGCTCTTGAGCGGCGGCCATCGGGGCCGGCGGCAGCAAGCCCGCCGCCAGAGCGCTGACAAGCACCAACGCGCACAATGCGCCGACAACTCCGGAGCGGCTGGGGCGTTTGTATGGTGTTAGAGCAAGTGTGAATGTCTTCAGAGGAACAGCTAGCTTGAAGCGCACGATCCACTGGCCTCCTGTGATGGGACTGCTCGCCCTGGCGGCCGTCGCTTCCGCAAACGCTGCCGAGGACGGCCTCAAACGGCTACAATATAGGCAAATCCACATGGGCGTGCAAGTGCGGATTGTGGCCTACGCGCCCGGTACGGACACGGGCGACCGCGCCTGCCGAGCCGCCTTCAAACGGATTGCGGAACTCGAAGACGTCTTCAGCGACTACCGGCCGAAAAGCGAGCTGATGCGGCTCTGCGCCAAGGCCGGCGGGCCTCCCGTACGCGTGAGCGATGACCTCTTCACGGTCCTGCACCGCGCCCACAGTATCTCAGAACGCTCGGGAGGCGCATTTGATGCCACCGCCGGGCCCTATGTCCGCCTCTGGCGGCAGGCCAAGCAGGCCGGCGAACTGCCCTCAGAGGAGGACTGGCAGGCGGCTGCGGAGCTGGTCGGCTGGCAGAAGATGCGGCTTGATCCCGATGCGCAGACCGTCGAGCTACTCGTGCCCGGCATGCAATTGGACCTCGGCGGCATCGCCAAGGGCTATGCGCTCGACGGGGCGCTCAAGGCTCTGCGCGAGCGCGGCGTGACCAGCGCCCTGCTCCAGGCTGGCGGAGAGATCGTCGCGGGCGGTCCCCCTCCGGGGAGGTCCGGCTGGCGCATTCGGATCGCCTACGGTGAGCCCGGCAGACGCTACGTTCGCCTCGCCAACGGGGCCCTGTCCTCGTCGGGCGACACCGAGCAGTTCGTTGAGATCGAGGGCCGGCGCTACTCCCACATCGTGGACCCCCGCGCCGGCCTGCGCGCGACGGAGCCGCTGGTGGTGACGGTCATCGGTCCCGACGGCATCACCTGCGACAGCCTCGCGACCGCCGCCTGCGTCCTCGGCGAGCAGGCCGCCACAGAGCTGATCGAATCGCACCCGGCCGTGCGCGCCTACTTCCACCGACCGGTCATCGCCGAGCATCCCGTTGAACCCACCGATCCCAAACGTTGGCCCCACCCGTAGGGGCGCCAGGAATGGCGCCCAAGCCGTCGTCGCGATGAGCGTCAGGTCCGCCAATCATGGACCTTGCGGGCGCGGTGAACCGCGCCCCTACTGGGAAGAACCCACACTGGTGCCGATGCTGGCGAGACGACAGTCTGCACCGTGACGTGCTGGGTGCTGCCGCCGGCCCAAACTCCACCTGGCACCCAAGCCGTCGGCGTTACCGGGCCGGTAAGACAACCAGGCCATACTGCGCAAGCCGCGCCACCCGGATGGCAACGGCATCGCCTTCGGCCTCACACTGGATCTGCGGCGTCCCCTCCGGGACGAACGCCTCCGCCGCTGAGGCGTCGAGTCGTACCCCGGCAGGCGGCTGCAGCGTCACCACGAGGTCCGTCGCCGGGAGGCCCCGGTCCGCCTTCTGTTGCTCCAGCTCGGGCAGATCCGGATGCAACTCCGCGCCGTAGTTGACCAGTTGCACGACGACCCGGTCCCCCGCGCGACTGACGTGGGCGAACACGCGGTCGGCGCCACTGCCGGTGACACTTAGCATCGGCTCCGACGGCCGCAGCGGCGCCAGTGCACCCAACACCGTCTCTATCGAGGCCCTGTCCGGCTCGTGCATCTGGCCTACTGCCAGGCCTTTCGTGGAGGACACCCGCACCCACAGGCCCATGTCGAGCATGTTCTCGACTGCAAACCCATCGCGATACGGAGCCCACTCCCCCTTCCCCTCGCCGGCTCCGGCCGCCGAATACGTTTGGCCGTCGTTCGGCCTGAATGTTGAGCCCAGCAGGTTCTCGACGATCTCCTGCTGCTCTTCATTCCACACGCCGAACCTCACATCCCGGAACCACGCCGTCCCCCGGTGATGCCGGAAGAGTAGGTGCACCCGGGCGCTCGCGAAGGGGCGATCCGACTCGATCACCGTCCGCGAGAACTCCCAGTCATGAGTGCCCGTGCCGAACTGCGCTGTCTGCCCCCACAGGGGCGAGCCGTCCTGGTGGGTCAGGTCCACATACAGCGAGTAGTTGGCATCGGGCGTCCCGGTGACGCCCTCGGCCTTGCTCCATCCCTCGACCGCCAGCTTCACCGGCTCCGTCTGGTCGAGCGCGACGGCCTGGATCGCCCCCAGTTGCTCCCCAGCGAACACGTCCTCGACCCAGTACCAGCACTCACCGCGACCCCGGGCTCTGTGGACCATTCCGCCCTCGGCCTTGGCCGGGGTGGCGAACAGCGGCCTCGGCGTGCGCTCCTGCCAACTCTCCGTCAATGTCGCCGCATCGCCACCGATGATCAGCAGCTTCCCACCGGCTTGCACGTACTCGTCGAGTACCTGGCAGCCCTCGTCGCTCAGCGCGGGAGCGCTCAGCAGAACCACACCCGACAGGCCCTGCAGTTGGGCAGCCCTGAGGCCCACGTCCGAAACCACCTTGAACGGCACGTGGGCCGCCATCAGCGCCTGGCCGATCGCGTAGAGCTGCGTGCGGACCGCGCCGGCCAGCAGGAAGGACCGCGGCGAGAAGACCAGGCCGATCTCCGCCATCTCCTCGCCGTCGGCCAACAGCGGCTGGACTCTCGCCGCGTGCCGGTAGTACGCGCGGACGATGTCCTGATGCTCCTCCAGCAGGTTCCCCGTCCCGGGCCCGCCCAGGCCAAGCCACGACACGGCGCCCTGGCTGATGATCTCCCCCAACGCGACCCGCAGCCGGTCGGCAGCCATGCGACCGTGGTGGATTCTCCCCTCCTCGTCCGGCAGCAGGTGGTAGGTCACCGACATTGCGATCGGCTTCCGGTCCGCCCGCTTGGAGAGGGCGTGCGCCACCTTGAGCCACAGAGTCTGCGTTCCGGCCGGCGGAAACGGGCCATGCGTGGTGCCCTCGATGCACATCAGGTCGAAGTGATCCCCGTAGGCCCATTGGTACGTCGAGCCGCTGTCCTGATGCCACGTGCCATCGGTCCCGAAGCCGGGCTTGACTTCACGGGCCACGCTGCGGAGATCGCCCAGGAAGTCCATCACGCACCGGATCCGGAACTCCCGCAGGAGCATCCGTGTCCGCAGCTCCTCGGCATGGCTTGCTGCGTCGAGCTCAACGTCCTCCAGACCGTGCTCGTCACTCCATTCGTTCCATCGACGCTTGCAGTGCTCGCA
This sequence comes from uncultured bacterium, assembly GCA_965602825.1. Lineage (GTDB taxonomy): Bacteria > Armatimonadota > Zipacnadia > Zipacnadales > VGFC01 > CBFDAZ01. The sequence continues at coordinate 110 of CBFDAZ010000358.1, read as the reverse complement.
GAAGCAGGGCTCGTAGTGGCTCGCGAAGTCGATGTGGCAGCCATCGTAGTCGGCCTCCGCCATACCCCGGAAGACCGACTGGCAGTGGTCGACCCACTTTGGGTTGTTCA
>CBFDAZ010000357.1:0-5971 GCA_965602825.1 uncultured bacterium | reverse complement strand
TTGAGGCCTTCGTCGATGGCCTCGAAGGCCAGCTTCGTTCCGCTCGGCGACCAGGCGGGCGACCGGGCCGAGTACAGGCCCTCGCTGGCGTTGACGGGATCTCCACCCGCCAGGTCCGCCACCATGATCTTCGCGGCCGGAGAGGCCGAGTGGACTGAGACGTTGCCGACATAGGCAACATGGGGAGCAGCATCCGACGAGCCGGGGAACGCAGCCAACATCAGAGCGGATGCCCAAGCCATTTCGCAGACCTCTCGAGACGGGGTTGGGCGTGCTGTGTGGCTTATGCTCCTTCAGGCGCGGTTGGACCTGCGAGGGAGCAAGGCGGCTTGCCGGCTTCGGCAACCACGGAATACACGGAAGATGGCCGGACAAGGACGACGCCGAGTGCCGACGGCGTTGACAGCGGGCTGACCTCCACCCCGAACGGTCACGAAGAGGGCGATATGAACGACTCACGGCCTCCTGCCACAGCAGCCGCCGGGGCGGCGGCGGTCCCGGGTCACGTCAACGACCCCGGACCTCGCGACAAGTGGCGGTCGTGGTCAGCCGGTTGTCCACGCAGGAGGACCCGGCGGTACGAACGGCTCCCAAACCTCCGAGGCGGGCGCGCATTGTGGTGCGCTATTCGTTGTCCCGCAGATGCGTCGCGTGGCGGGTGATCTCGTCGGCAGACAGAGCCCGGTCGTAGAGCCGCACCTCGTCGAGGAGCCCTATGAAGTGCGCCTGGTGGCCTGTCTCGTAACTCCCGAGGCAGAGATGGAAGTCGTTGGGCTTGATGGGTCCGAGCCGCTCCATGGTCCCGCGCTCCTCACCATCGACGTAGATCCGCATCCACTCCCCATCGAAGGTCCCCGCCAGGTGCACCCAGCGGCCCGTTGGCAGGTCGGCGTCGGCCGTCAGGTGGTGGCTCCAGTCGGTAAGGGGCACCTCGAAGCAGGGCTTGCCCTCCAGAATACCGAGGCGGTATCCGGTGGAGGTGCCACCACTGAAGACACGATTGACCATCCACGTATTGACCTGCCCAGCCACCTCGGTCTTCACCCAGCACTCAATCGTCAACGCGCTGGTGGGGGAAAGCCAGGGATTGCTGTCCACGACGACGCACCCGCCCTCACACACTAACGCCCGCCTATCGATGCCCCGGGTTCGCTCCGCATCCTGCAGCTTGCCTCCGAGCCGGTTCCCCGAGTAATCAAGCGCGACCGGGCTGTCCTTGTCCTCGTCGAAGGCCCACCAGGCGATCAGGCCTTCCTCCGGGGCGCCGGGCTTCACGACCTTCCGCGACACCAGCCGGCGGAGCTCCTGCTCGCGCCGGAACTGCCCCCAGTAGGCCGCGTCGTAGGGGCCCATGCCGAGGTCTTCGGGGATCAGGTCCAGGTGCTCCTCGGGGGCATCCGAGAACACCTTCCGCACCGCATCGAGATACCCGAACCCATACTCCCGGTAGGGGGCGATGTAGTGGCCCTCGCCCCACTCGTTCCAGTTGTCCAGCAGGAGCATCCGGCTACCCAACTCCCCCTCGGGGAGCGTCGAGACGAAGTCCCTGGCCTGGCCGAGGAGCCGCTCGTAGTCGGCGGGGGGAATCTTCCAGATGCTGCCCTCATCGTGCCAGCCGCTCCACGCCTGGGAGACCGTCACCACCTGGGGCAGGATGGCCAACTCCTGGGTCTTGCGGATGTAGTCCATCTGGGCGTCGATGGCTTGCTGGGGTGTCGGGCTGTTGGGGACGTGCCAGCAGTAGGCGAAAGTGTAGTCGAGACCAAGCTGCTTCATGAGCGTCAGGTGGTTGGGATCGAGGCCCCGGTATTCGCCGAGGAGGTAGAGCCCGGCGAAGCCCTCGTCCCGGCACGCCTGGCGCATCTTGTCGAAGGCCTTGACCACGTTCTCGACGCCACCCAGGTCATCGATCAGGAACTCCGGGCGATAGATGAAGAGGACCGGCTTCTCATCGACTTTGAGGTAGCTGGGGTGCTCGAAGTAGTTCTCCATCCAGAACGGGAGGAGGTTCTCCATCAGGTCCTTCTCGTCGGCTACCCCGGCCTGGCCGCGCGCCTGGTTCTCCCACATGATGGTGAACTTCATCTTGTCAGCGTACTTCGACTCGAACAGCGCGTCGTGGATAGCGCTGCCGAAGCGCATCTCCACGGGCCCGCCTTGACTGGCCCGGTACCAGCAGTAGATGAAAAACGAAACGCCATGTTCGGCCGCCCACTTGGTCTCCCAATCCGAGACCTCCGGGGTCTCCTGCGCATAGAAGCCGAGGGCCGGCGTGCGCTCGGGGTGCTTGAGCACGTTGGCCCACATGCCGGGCCTATCGGCCTCCCACAGGGGACAGTGATGGGCGCCGACCAGCAGGGAAGTCCGGACGGGCTCCGGTTCAGGGATGTACGACCGTTCGCGCGGCTCAATGGCCGGAAGGAAGCGCATCGGCACGGAGGCCTCCACAAGCTGGCCGTGGCGCACGCGAATCTCAAGGCGCAGCTCACCATAGACGGGCGTATCGGCCTCGATCTTCCAGCGGAGCTCTCGCTCCTCGCGCCCGTCGAGCCGAAGGGCTCGGGGCCTCGCGTCTTTGGCTGCCAGACGCATCCCTTCGGGAGCTTGCAGGGCGACTTCGAGACTCGCCGCGGCCTCGCCGGCGTTGGCGATCACGGCGGTGACGACGGCCGAGCGACCGACTCGGGTCAGCGGCTTGTCGCACAAGAGACTGCGCACCACGACCTGTGCCTGCACGCCGGGTTCACTGCCTGCTTCTGCCATATTGCCCTCCGCTGCGTTACACGAGGAGATTCCGGGGCCGAGGAGGCAGCCCAGCAGGGCGCCTACAAGACATCTACGAGAACGACACCACGGACTACGTCGCTCTGGCATTGGGCTTCCCGCTCTCTTTCCCGCGACAGCCTTCACGTCACTGCGCGGTGGATCCTACTATTCGCGCAACGGCGTCTCGCCCCTGCTGCGGCGGGAGCAGTTAGTGATGATTGGGTGGCGGCCTATCGCGCCGTAGCGGGCCCCCCAGACCATGGAGATCCCACCGCCCGCCACCTCGCGAGCAAGGATGCTCGCGGTCCAGTCAACAGCATACCTTCGAGGCAGTTGCTCATGCCGCGAGGCGGCACCGCGAAACGATGAAGATGACAGCAAAATAGGACAGTCCCCTTTTCAAGGGCAAACGGACTGCCGCCCTTACAGGGCTCAACGTCCTCTAAGGCCTCGCTTCCCCATGGCTCACGCCATGGGCTACCCTCTGCCGCCCCCTCCGGGGGCTCGGAACGACTGACGGCTTAATCTTGCGCCCCATGAGCACGTTGCGCGCAGACACAGACCACGCTAGACACCTACGGAGCTCCGCCGTCACCGAACGGCTCAACGGCGAGACTGGCGAGGAAGCGGCCGGTCCCGGGAACGGCCGCAGGCTGGAAGCCTGCGCCACGCATCTTCGAGGCAGTCGCTCATGCCGCGAGGCGGCACCCTGAGACGATGGAGATGCCGAACAGCCGCAGGCAAGGATGCCTGCGCTCCCAGGAACGGCAAATCTCCAGAGCAGTTGGTCATGAGCGCGGGCTCACCCGGAAACCATGAAGATAGGCGTTCTGCCGACGGCTTGCGGGCCGCTACGCCGACGGGCCTGGAGACCCGTCGGCACGAACGACCTCCAAATCTTCGAAGCAGCCGTCCATGCCACCTCGCGGCACCCGGAAACGATGAGAACATGACGGAGTCGGGGTCCCGGAAGGCGGGAGAGAGGCGACCTGCGAACGGCTCGAACGGCGCGGGTCAAAGGACCCGCGGGCACGAGCGACTCCCCAATCTTCGGAGCGGCCGATACGGCACTGCAGGCGCTGCCCGGTGGTGGTCGCCGACGCAAGTGTCCTGACCTGACAGAGGAAGTCGGCAAGCCCCGCACGAACCCCGGCAACGCGTCGGAGCTGGCGCTCCGACCTACGACGACAGGTCTCACTTTGCAGTACCGCAGGAGGGCATACTCGCGGACAGATGACCACACCAGATGACCGTTTCAAGGCGATGAACTACGAGTACCCGGAGTACATCCCGGTCTCCGTTAGCCTGCTGCCGGCGACCTGGAAGAAGTATCGGGAACAGCTCGACGAGCTGGTTGCCCGGCACCCCGTCATCTTCGGGCAGCCGCAGGAAAGCCGGGATTATGATGACATCCAGGGCACCTACCGCGAGGGGGAGCACGTGGACGAATGGGGCTGCGTATGGAGCAACGTGCACGAGGGCTGCGAGGCCATCGTGACCGGCCACCCCATTCCGACACGAGAGGCCGTTCGCTCGCTGAAGCCGCCGCCACCGGGATCCGGTACGCCGCACGGCTTCATGTGGCTGCGGCTGGCGGACCTGCGGGGCTTCGAGGAACTGATGATCGACTTTGCCGAAGAGCCTCCCGAACTCCACATGCTGATCGACATCGTGCTGGAGTACAACCTCGGCGAGGTCCGCCGGATGCTTGAGAACCCACCGATGATGGCGCATTTCGGCGATGACCTTGGGCTGCAGGACGCCCTGGCGATCAGCCCGGCGAAGTGGCGCAAGTACATGAAGCCCTGCTACGCGGCGATCTACGGCCTCTGCCGGGAGGCGGGTGTCCCCGTCTACATGCACACCGACGGGCACATCGTCCCGATCATCAAAGACCTCATCGACTGCGGAGTTAAGGTGGTCAACCCCCAGATAGGCGCCAACGGCCTCGACCGGCTCGCCGCGGAATGCAGGGGCAAGGTGTGTGTCAATCTCGATCTTGACCGGCAGATGTTCCCCTTCTGCGCGTCGGAGGACATCGACCCGCACATCCGCGAAGCGGTCGAGAAGCTCGGCGCGCCCGAGGGCGGCCTTTGGCTCTCGGCCGAGTGCGCCCCCGATGTGCCCCTCGCGACCATCGAGGCCATCTGCCAGGCGCTGGAGAAGTACCGCGCGTACTTCCGGTGAGCAGTGCGATGGAAGACAGCCACTTCGCGGGCGGGCGCCATGCTGGCGGCCCCAACGCGCCGTTGCCGTACGAGCCCCGACAGGGGCGCTAGAAGCTAGCCCACGGCACCAGCCGTGGGAACAGGTAGCTCCATTGGGCCGAGCCCCGGAGGGGCGGCAGAAGGTCCGCCAGAGCCCAAGCTCCGGGCACGGAACGGCAACGGACTGCCGCCCCTTCAGGGCTCAACATGCGCTTGGGGGCCTTGCTTCCCCATGGCTTTCGCCATGGGCTACCGTCTGTCGCCCCCTTCGGGGGCTTCGAACGACGCACGGCGCAAGTCCACGACGCAGTGGTGTTCTGGGCGCAGGCAAGCGATCCGGCTGACAAGGCCACTTCCGGAGGCACACACCCATGCTGAAGCTCGTCGCCGGCCTCGCGGCCGGCCTGTGCGCCGGCTCGGGGATGGCTGCCCAGACCATCCTCGCCGACTTCGAGACCCGCGAGCAGGTGGACACCTTCGCCAGCCGCGTGCGCTATGCGATGGTGGAGCCGGTCTCCACTCCCCACAACCACGGCAAGGGCGCTGTCCAACTGCGGTTCTTCGGGCACCCTTCGGTCGATGATCCGCCCGAGGTGGTCGCCAGCTACCGATACGGCGGGCTGCGCTACGGCAACTGGGCGCCGTACGAGCGCCTGTTGGTCGATGTCCTCAACCCGGGCGACGCCGAGGCAACCATCGAGCTTCTGGTCCGTTGGCAAGCCGGCAACGAGACGCGGGAGCTGGCCACGCCGTTCGCCATCCCGCCCGGCGAGTGGGCCACGCTCTCGGTTCCCATCTCCGACCTGGCGTCCCAGGGCGCCGACGTGCGCGCGATCACCGCCCTGGGCTTCCGGGCGCCCCTGGGCGACAGACCCCGACCGAGCAAGATCATTGTTGACCACCTCCGGCTGGTCGGCGGCGATGAACGCGCCATCAGGGAAGCGCGCCGAGCCGAGGATGCGACGGCAGCCGAGCGACAGCCGCGGGGCGTCGTGCGC
>CBFDAZ010000356.1:0-5979 GCA_965602825.1 uncultured bacterium | reverse complement strand
GATGCCACCCTTCACGGCGGAGCAGCTAGACGAGGTGCTAGAAGACACCAAGGGCCTGCGGCTGATGGGCCAGCGCTTCATTCCCGACTCGTTCATGTTCCAGCAGCTCGTCATCCCGGCCGCCGGGGACTACACCGGCAATGGGGACCCGTTTACCATGGTCACCACGCCGGGCGGCCCGCAGCGCGGCTTCCCGCGGGGATTGGATGTCATGGCGGTCATGGGTTCGGAGCGCGCGCTGGAGATCCTCGAGGCAGAGGGCGACACCGAGTACGAGCACTACGATGGGCAACTCGCCAAGCTCCGCGAGATGTTCGCCGGATTCTCGGAGCAGGAGTGGAACAGGAATCTCTACTGGAGCTGGCTATCCGCGCTGCAGGCGCTGGTTGCGCCCCGCGGCGAGGGTTATCCCACCTTCATGCAGACCGAGGCCTGGCAGGATCGGCAGCTCTGGGCCGCCCTCTCCTCGTGGGCCGAGCTGCGGCACGACACGATCCTCTACGCCAAGCAGTCCTATGCCATGGCCGGGGCCGCGGCTCCCGGCCCGGAACCGCCGCCCCCACCGCCCAGTTACGTTGAGCCGGTACCCGAGTTCTACGCCCGCCTGCTCGCCCTGACCCAAATGACGCTGAAGGGCCTGACCGCGCTCGATGTGCTTGACGAGCAGGCCCAGGGGCGTTTGGAGGAGCTGGAATCGATCATCGACCGGATGATGCGCATCTCAGTCCAGGAGTTGCGCAACGAGAAGCTCAGCGACGAGGACTACCGCTTCATCGACTACATCGCCGACGCTCTGGAGCGCACCGTGGTGGGTGTGGAGGAGACGGGCACGAAGACGAGCATCATCGCCGACGTCCACACCGACGGGAACACGGGCCAGTGCCTGGAGGAGGGAGTCGGCTACGTTCACGTGATCTACGCCTGCTATCCCGTCCCCGACGGGCGGATCGCGGTCGGCGTCGGCCCGGTGCTTTCGTACTACGAGTTCAAGCACCCAATGGCCGACCGGCTCACCGACGAGGCCTGGCGGAAGATGCTCGTCGATGGCACAGCACCCGAGCCGCCAGCGTGGACCGCATCGTTCCTGGCACCGGGGAGGTAGTCTGCTCCGACGGCCGGGGAACCACGGAACACGCGGAAGACGGCTGCCTCGAGGATCCGCGATTCGCCCGTGCCGGCGGGCCCCTGAAGGGGTCAGGGACCTCCAGGCCCGCCATCGTGGGCGGCGGATGTGCCGCGGGTCCCATGCTGGCGCCCACTAGGGCCGCCACCGGCGACGGCATGGGCGTAGTGAACTCCGCCCCTACACTCTCGGGCGCGGTGAACCGCGCCCCTACTTGATGGCCTTGCGGGTGCGGGCGAAGTAGGGGCGCCATTTATGGCGCCCGGTCATGTAGCGGCGCGATTCATCGCGCCCGGTCACCTACGCGATATCCTAACGCCCATGGGCACTATCCTGTCTTTCCGCCATCTTCATCGTCTCCGGGTGCCCCGGACCCGGGCATGTCTAACTGCCTCGGAGCTCTGCCGTTAGGCCCTATTAGGTCCCCGGTTCCAGTTCCCAGAGCCTGACCGTTCGGTCGCTACTCCCGCTCACGAGCGTCGTCCCGTCAGTCGAGAATACGAGTGAGTCAACACCGCTCCTGTGCCCACGCAATGTATGAGTCTTCGCGCCCGTTCGAGCATCCCACAGGATTACCGTGCCCTCGCCATCCCCGCTCGCCAGAATGCTGCCATCCGGCGAGAACGCCACCGAGTTCACTCCTCCCCGATGCCCTTTCAGCACGTGCTTCTGGTCGCCGGTAAGCGCATCCCACACGATGACCTCTCCGGGATTGCCCATTCCCTTGATGATGCTGGACGTAGCGCCACATCCGCTCGCGACGGTACGCCCGTCCGGCGCGAAGGCAACGGCTTCCACCAGACCGCTATGGCCGCTTAGCTTCCTGGCTGCCTGGGCGCCTTCGAGGTCCCACACAATCACACGCTGGTCGGAGGCTCCACTGACCAGCATTCTACCGTCGGGGCCGAACGCGAGCGACTTTGCAGCACTGGTGTGCCCCGTGAGACTTGCGAGCTTGGTGCGGGTGTCGAAGTCCCAGAGAGTCACGCCGCACGTTTCCTTCCCTCCGTTCCATCTCCCGCTCGTCACAGCCAGTCCCTCGCCGTCTGGCGAGAACGCGAGTGCGTAGACGGCATCACCGTTCTCTGGCAACCACGGCGTGGGCTCCCAGGTACCGGTGTTCCACACGAACAGTTCCCCACGGTCGAGGCTCTCGTTGTCTCCTTCCTCAGTGCCGCCGCTTACCAGCCATTTGCCGTCAGGGGAGAAGGCAACTGCGCACAGAGGATAGCGGTGGGCCCTCAGGCTCTGTACCTTTGCACCTGTACCGGCGTCCCACACGACCACTGTCCCGTCCCGACCCGCGGCCGCGACCTGCCGTCCGTCAGGCGAGATGGTCACAGAGGCGATCAGGCTTCCCTGTCCGAGTAGTGGACGACTGGGCAGTGCCGGCTGGTCACTCCATGTCCATAGCCTGACCACTGCATCGTCGCCGTAGCTGGCAACCAGTTTCCCGTTCGGGAACGGCACTGCCCTGCTGATGCTCCCCATCAGCTCCGTCGTGGCTTGTAGCTCACCTCCTGAGACAGCATTCCACACGCGCAGTGTCCCACCATTGCCGCCGCCGATGAGCGTTCGTGCATCCGGAGCGAAAGAGAGCGTGTTGATCCGTGCTCTGTGCCCTGACACTGTGTGCAGCAACGTTCCGGTTGAGCCTTGCCAGACACTTACCGATCCGCTCTGGGTGCCGGCTGCCACCAGGGCGCCGTCGGGCGAGAAAGCCACCGAGTGCACGCCAGACACCTCTCCATTGTGCTCCGCGGTCAGCACGCGCTTCAAAGCAGCCGTCCCGACGTCCCACAGCTTCACCGTGCCCTCGTCGCCGCCAGTCACGAGAGTCTCGCCATCGGGCGAGAATGATATGTCCTGCACGAAATAGCGATGCGCGCCCCAAGTCCGACGTTCGCCGGTCTCCAGATCCAACACGGTTACGCAGCCATACTGCTCTTCACGGGGAGGCTCAGAGAGGACAATCGCGCCGCCTCCGATGGCCAGCATCCGCCCATCGGGCGAGAGAGAGACGGCCTGCGCTCCCGCCAGGGATTGCTCGTTCAGCGTGCGCAGGAGTGCTCCGCGATTGGCGTCCCACTCCCTCAGCGTTTGGTCCTTGGCCGCGCTCCACAGCGCAGTCCCGCCGCGCGCAAAGGCAACGAAGTTGACTTGGCCGGTATGGCCCGGCAGCCTGGTCTTCAGGGCCCCGGTCTCGACGTCCCAGACTTGCACCTCCTTGCGTCTGCCACTTGCCACGGTCTTGCCGTCGGGCGAGACAGCCATGGGGCATTCGCTCAGGTGCTCCCGTTCTCCGCGCTGCATTGTGCGCCGCTTCTCGCCGGTCTGCGCATCCCACAGAGTGACCGCGGCGCTCGATAGCATTCCGCCGCAACTTGCGACATGCTCGCCGTCGGGCGCAAAGGCAACCGCCGCGATTGGAGTGCCGGCCTCGGCCATCGTCCACTTGAGCTCTTCGGTCGCCACATCCCACAACTGCACTTCGCCAACCCATCCCCGCTCCCCGAAGCGGCTGCCGCCGGTCGCCACCGACTCCCCATCGGGAGCGAAGGCAACCGAGACCACCCCGCCCTCTCGGTCTGCCAATGTCTGCACCAGTTCGCCGGTGTCCAGGTCCCACAGCCCCACGTCGCCCACGTACTTGTGCTCACGCAGTCCCTTGGTCCCCACAGCCAGCGTCCATCCCTCCGGCGAGAAGGCGAGCGACGTGACCCATGCCTCTGCGTCAAGGGTGTTGATCAGCTCCCCTGTTTCGGTCTCCCACAGGTATACCGTCTCGCCCACTCCGCCGGAGGCCAACCACTCCCCGTCGGGCGCAAAGGCAACAGCCAGTACCTCGCCCTTGCCTGTGAGGGTCTGCATGGCCTGGCCAGTCCCCGCATCCCAGAGCCGGAGCGTGCCGTCCCTGCTTCCCGAGGCCAGTGTCGTTCCGTCGGGAGACACTGCGACCGAGGTAACGCCACGGCCATGGCCGGTCAAGCGGCTTTTCAGCGCACCGGTCGTGAGATCCCATACTTCGACCGTTCCGTCCGAAGCCCCGCCAGCCAGGATGCTCTGGTCCGGCGATACAGCGACCGACCAGACTTCCGCGTCATCCACCGTCAGGGTCCGCAGGGAAGCTCCTGTGTCAACGTCCCACAACTTGATCGACCCATCCTCACTGCCGCTCACCAGCGTCTCTCCATCCGGCAAGAAGGCAACAGACGTGGCCTCACCCAGGTGCATGTCCGTAAGAGCGCAGTGGAACTCCAACGTGAGCGGATGCCAGACGGCTGCCGCGCCCATTTCGTCGCGAGCGGTCGCCTCCGTCCTCCCGCCGTATCCCTTCCCGTTCGTTGCTCTGATCTGGCACAGTACGACTGCGCCGGCCGCAATGGCCATGCACCCAAGAGCGGCGACCGCCTTGGTAAGCTTGCCCATTCCTCCCCCTCCCTTCTACACTGTGAGACGCCTGCCGGCCGCTGGGAGTTGCGACGGGAGTGGGGGTACGGCGCGTGAACTGCTGGGACTGGCCAACGAGCACTGCCGTTCGCCCAGGCGCACCAAGCGAAGAGGGGACGCCCCATGCAACCGGAGCGTCCCCTTTCTCGTGGTCTGTGCCTCGCTTACGCCTGCTCGGGATCGACGATCGCTCCCATGAACAGCAGCGTCCCGGTTTCGTTGTCGCGGATTGCGCAGAAGAACGACCGGTCAACGACCATCTCGAAGGGCTGCTCCATCGGGGCGGCCGTCGCGCCCTCCATCTCGACCGACGTGACCGCCGCGGCCTCCGTGCCCTCCTCGTTCACCTCGACGAAGGTCTTGTGCCTGACCTCGCCGATCCACACCGCCTCGAGGCTCGTGCACATCTTGCGGAAGTTGGCCGCTTGGGGATCGAAGGCCACGCCCATGCCGAGGGCCGTCAGCGACTCCTTCAGCTTCGCCCCATATTCCAGCGTGAACCGAGGCAGCTTGATCGAGCCCTCCTGGTGGTGTAGTCCGCCAACCCAGGACTCCCACGTGTCCGCGTCAAGGTTCCCGCAGAACTCGGCGAGGCTGTTGTCTTCATCGGGCAGGAAGATGACCATGCTCACTCGCTTGCCGACGTACGGCAGGCTGATTGCCTGGAAGCCCTCGCCGTCGAGATAGGCGTACTCCCCGAACTGATACATCATCGGGACGGTCTTCTCGCTGCCATCGAGCAGCGTGAAGGCCTCGTCACTCGTGTCTTTTTTGTCGAACTCCTCATCCCAGCGGCCCTTGAAGTAGATCGCGTTGATCAGGAACATGATGGCCTGAGGCGAGAGGTTCTGGGGGACAATCTCGGCGATCTTCCCTCGCGTCTCGTCCTTGACCCAGGCGTTGATCGTGTCCGGCGTCTTCGGGTCCATGAAGTCGAGCGCCGTCACCTTCGCCCCGTAGAACTCCTCGTTCGTCCCCAGGAAGTCCGGCAGGAACTCGACCTCCTGCCTCGCCCACAGCGAGTTGGCAATGCTCAGCGCCACGGCCGGCTCGGCCTGCCTCAGCGAGGCCATCAGATCGGCGTTGGCCTGGTTGGCCTCGTCCAGGGCCATCTCCCCGAGGCCCAGCACCTGGGCCATCGCGTCCTTGGTGTCGGCATCCGCGCCGTCGTAGGTCATGGCCAGCGCGAAGGCGATGCTGGACGGGGAGATGAACACGTTCTCGCTTGGCTCGTCGCCAACCAGTTGATGGAAGAGCTGGAAGCCGAAACCGGTGTTGGCTGACACCAGGTCGGGGTCTGCGTCGATCGGGCGCGGGTCCGGCGGAGTCGGCTTGGGTGGGCCCGGATTTGGCCCGGGGTTAGGGCCCGGCTTGCAGCCGAGCAGGCAGACCAGCGCCACGCACAT
>CBFDAZ010000355.1:0-5996 GCA_965602825.1 uncultured bacterium | reverse complement strand
GTCTGCCGCATGTGCGGCACCTGCCAGCGCGCCTGCCCGCAGAATCTCCCGATCCCGGACGTCCTCCGCTGTATCACCTATCGGGATATACACCGGAAGCCTGGCTACGCGCGAGCTGTCTACCGCGAGACGGTGCGCAGCAGCTTTGCTGCGGATTGCGGCGACTGCAGCCTGTGCGCTCAGGCCTGTCCCCATGGACTGGATGTACCGGGCCGATTGAGCTATGCACGCCGCGTGTTTGCGTGATCGTGAGGCGGGCTTGGCAACCCCTCCTCCGCCTCAATCGTCTGAACAGGTAGCCGGTTGCCCATGGAGGTGGCTGAGAGGCATGCCCATGATCGCGCGCATAGCCCGCCTGAGCCCTGTGGGATTCGCTGCGCTGGTGCTCGCCTGTTCTTCTGCCCACGCGCGCCCCGTTTACCTGTGGACGCCCCAGGAAATCGCTGAGAAGGCCGCTGTCATTGCGGTCGGCGAGGTCCTCGAGGTGAAGGTAGCTCGCCCGATCCCCCCCGAAGAGACCCACTGGAAGACTCCGCTGCTGGAGATGAACGCGAAGATTCGCGTCCTCCGGTCGTTTGCGGATGGCATCCAGCTCTCACTGTCACCAAGCCCGGAGTTCCTGGTCACTTACTCGGCCATCGACTGGAGTCGCACAGACGGTGTCGCGAACGGGCCTCAGTTCCCCGAGCTGCATGTGGGGGACGTCTTCGCCTTCCCCCTGCAAGAGATGTCGGATCCGGCGCGGGCAGAGCGGAAGCTCATCGGCGAGGAGGACTTCGGCCTGCTCGTCCCGTGTCTCCGGGAGCCGCCGGAAGGGGACGCGGCCGCGCGCGGGGAGGAGTTCCTGCTCGCCGAGCTGGCCAACACTCTCCGAAGAGGAAGCTACGCTGAAGTCTATGCGGCGGCGAGGTACGGTGGCGATGCCTTGGGGGCTCTGCAAGGCGCGTACGATCGGCTCGTCGGCACGGTGGATGAGAACCAGTGGCTGCGAATCTTCGTGGCCTCTTACTGCGCTCTGCCGTTGCAGCGGCCGACCATGGCGGAGATGTTAGAGAGCTCGACGGGCGGCCACCCCTACGCGGCGTTTTCCGTGCGCGCCTTGGGTCATCTCGAGCGCGAAGGGCTGGATGATCGCATCATCGAGACCGCCATTCGGAATGTAGCCGTCAGCCCCTGGGGCACTGCCCTCACCCTCAAGCTCAACTACCCACGCCACCCAACAGCCCTCGCGCTCCTGACTGACGCGCTGAACGAGGACCGAAGCGGAGCCCTGGACATCGCTGATGCTCTCGTGCAGGATGCGACTCATCCGCTCCTCCCGGCTGCTCTGGAAGCTGCCAGTCGTTGCCTTCGAAAGCGGGACAGGGTCGATCTGAGGGATCGGGCGACTTGGGGCCGCTGGAGCGCGCTGCGGTCAGCCTGCCGGTTGGTCCGCCGGTGGGGCGATGACGAGGTCTTCGAGGTGTTGCTTGATGAGTTCCGGAGGGCTCTCGAGGAGGATCGCCCCCGGTTCGCGGTGTTGTGGCAGGCTTCAGCCTACGCCAAAGAGCCCCGTGTCATCGAGTTGTGCCGGATCGCGATTGACGACTGCGGCGAGTTGTCGAGAGATCGGCGGTTGTGCGACGTCGCGACGACTGAGCTGCAGCGCGTAACGGGCGAGGACTTCGGCTGGTTAGCGGAGCAGAGCCCTGCCGAACGGGACCAGGCTGTGGCCAGAGCGAAGGACTGGTTGGCGAAGCACTGATTGCTGAGCGGGCGGAGGCTGGTTGACAAGCGACCTTCACGAGGTGATGAGTCGCGTGGCGCGGGAGCCCTGACGCTGTTGCTTACCGCTCGACACTCACTCTTGGCTCGGCGTCTGAGATCACGGCGAATAGCCATACGCGCGTCTTGCGGCATTGCCGCCAGACATAGAGCTTGCCGTCCCCGAACTGGCACGTGCCGCCTAGCTGTTCCACGCGGCCCCCTCGCTTCACCAATATGTCGGCGGCCTGCGGCACAAGCAGCACTTGCTTGCCCGCCGGCAACAACTCCGCTTCCATCAGCAGCGGCTGGTCCCCGCGCATACGAGGAACCGCCGTCTCCGTATGGTTTGCCGCTGATGCTGCGGCGGTCAGCTCTGCATGGATGGAGAGAAACCCGGCAACTGCGCAGATCATCAGGAGTAGCAGGACGATGTTAATCAGTCGGTTGACCTTCATGCTGACCATCACCCACTTCTGACTTTGGGCGGCCGGCGCCGAAGTGTGACCGGATGCCCCGAATGCCTCGTGGACGTTGTTCCACAAAACGTTACCAACTCAACAATGAAATGCTAAGCGCGGGGACAGACGCGGATCGGGCTCTCACCACGTACAAGGGGGGGGCGGAGCGGGGCAGGCGCCGGTGAGCGGGGCGCTGCACAGGCACGATGACAGCGCCTGTCCAGGAGGTGCTTCTGGCCCTGGACGGCGCCCCGCCACTTCGCCCAATCAGGGGCTACTCGGGCGGCAATCGATCGCCGCTCGGTCTACGGCTCTACCGTGACCTTGGGCTTGTCCTCGGAGATCACGACAAACACCCAGGCACGCTTTGGGTGAGTATCGCCCCAGTAGTAGAACTTGCCGTCTCTGAAGTCGTAGGGCTCCTCGGCTGGCTCGACGCTGTCTCCGTTCCTGGCCAGTATGTCCTGGTACTGAGGCATGAGCACAACGTCCTGGCCCTCGGGCAGCAACTCGGCATCGATCGTCACCGGCTTCGCCAGGTGCTCTCTCGCCCGAGCGACGTTGAGCCTGGTGCTGTCGTCTGTCGTGCTCTCCAGAGCATAGAACTGCGAGTCAATGGAGATCCATCCGAAGATCAGTATCACGATCAATACGAGCAGCGTCGTCACAACCAATCTGCTGCTCATAACGCCACCTTCTCTCTACTCCATCTCGCTCGGCTGCCTGACCATCAAGCGACCGGGCTGGACAATTTCGCGACAATGGATGATCTGCTCTTCTACGACCTTCAATCGTAGAACGACTTCTGGTGTGCAGGTGTTCTGCGCGGAGCGGCAGAAGCATTGTGTTTCTCGTCACTCTCGACACCACGGAAGTCAGGGGCTGTCTGAACCCGGGGATCGAGGGCGCAGTGCCGGCAAACCCGGGGCACGGAGGTCGCCCGAGCCATGCCTGATCGCGACCCGCCGGATGCGCAGTCACCCGGGCAGTGGTACGTGTGGGTGAGCGGCGAGCTCTATGGGCCTGTCGGCGCCGAGGAGATGCGACAGTGGGCCGCGGAAGGCCGCCTGCAACCAGGCTGGCAGGTGCAGCCCGTTGGCGGCGAGGCCTGGCTCTCCCCAACTGCCGTATCGGAGCTATGGGACATCGAGGCTCCTGCGCCGCCGGCTCCGACCCCTGACGCACACGAGGCGTGGGCCTCGCAACTGGATGAAGCGCGACCCTTCGCCGACGTGATGCGCGACGGCTGGGAACTCTGGCGGCGGCACATATCGTGGGGCGTCGTGCTCACGTTGCTTCAGAGCGCGCTTGTCCTGGGCCCTACGGTACTGCCTGTCATCGCCATCTTCTCCCGACCCTCGGGGGCCTGGCCCGATGAGCCGTTCGATGCCCGCTGGTTACTCGGTATCGCTGCCGGCGTCGTGTACTTCCTGCTTATGCCGCCTGTTGCCCTGGGAGCGATGACCTGCTGCATTGACACCGCCCGGCACGATGAAGGGATTCTTCAGCCGCTGCTCTCGGGGTTCCGGCTGTGGTCCTCGGCCTTTGTGCTCATGATCGGTTTGACCTTGGTCTCGCTGCTGCCGTACCTCGGCTATCTGGTGATCTTCGTTACACCGATCTACACCCTCATCTTCTGGACGCTGGCAGACCGGCAAAGGGGACTCATCGACGCCTGCCGGCAGGTCTCCTCGTTAATCGCCGGCCGCTACTGGTGGGCCTTCGCGATCATACTGGTCGCGAGCTTCATCGGCAGCGCCGGTGTCCTGCTTCTCGGGGTCGGGGTGCTCTTCTCGGGTCCGCTTCAGTACCTCATCACCACGCTCGTCTACCTCGACCTGGCCGCCCGTGAAGGGTGGGATGGCTCACAGAGAACACCTCCCACCGGAGGCCGCCTGGCCCTCGAAGTGCTGCCCATGGTGGCGTTGACGATCCTCCTGTTCGGGGGACTGGTCGCGGCGTATCTGGTCTGGTGGCACTGACCCGGTTCATTGGCGACGAAGCCTGCGGGGACCCAGCTCGACGCCGCAGGTCTCCACATCGCGGCGCACGAAACCCGCCCTGATACTCCAACGGTGATTGGCTGATGTCGGTGCCTTCAGAGCCCCTGGAACCGCGGATTCAACGAGCGCTGGATCAACTCAGGGGCCCGGGCGAGCGCACCGTGATCAACGCCGTCCATGCGCTGGCAGACATCGGCGATCCGGCACTGCCCCCCCTGCTTGGGGCGTTGATCGACAAGGACGCCCGTCTCCGGCGCGGAGCCGCTTGCGCCCTGGGCTACCTGCGGAACGGCACGAGTGTCCCCGCGCTGTTGGCAGCGCTGACCGATGACGACACCCAGGTGCGCGAGCTCCAATCCAAGAAGGAGTCACCATCATGAGTTCTGGCCAACGACCGAGTGCCCTGTTCCTGGCCGCGACAGCGGCTGCCCTGGCTCTGGCTGTTGTGGGGATGGCCTCTGCCGACGTCTTCGATTACGTCGCCAAAGCTGACGACTCATTTCGCTGGGAGCTGCGCGATACGATCGAGAAGCCGAATGGAAAGGTCTTCGACCTCCACATGGTCTCGCAGGTTTGGATGGGGATCACCTGGGAGCACCAGATCCAGGTATACGAGCCCCAGAAGATTGATTTCCCGGATCTCATGCCGATGCTCATCACCGGCGGGGGAGCGGGTGACGATGACCAGGCCCAGGCTCTGATGATCGCCAACCTGCTTGGCGCTCGGATCGCCGTCCTCTACCACATCCCCAACCAGCCGCTGTTCGACAATCTGAGAGAAGACGCTCTCATCTCCTACACCTGGGTCAAGTACCTCGAGACCGGGGACGAGGACTGGGTGCTTCTCTTCCCCATGGTGAAGGCGGCCGTTCGGGCGATGGACTGCTTGGACGCGTTCGCCCAGGAGCACTGCGATACGACGCTGCGGGGCTTCATGCCGCTGGGAGCGTCGAAGCGAGGCTGGACGACCTATCTGACCGGCATCGTGGCGCCGGAGCGCTGCACCGCCATTGCGCCGATGGTCTTTGACATCCTCAACATGCCGGTCCAGATCGAGCACCAGCGCGACTTCTGGGGCAGCTACTCCCCGCAGATCTCCGATTACACCGAGAAGGGCCTCGAACAGGTCATCGATACCGGCCGCGGCTTCCGTCTGGCCTGGATCAGCGATCCGTATTCCTACCGCGACCAGTTGACCATGCCCAAGCTGATCATCCTGGGCAGTAACGATCCGTACTGGCCGGTGGACGCCGTCAACCTGTACTATCCTGCCCTGCCCTCCCCCAAGCTGCTGTTGATCGCGCCGAACTCGGGGCATGGGCTCGACGACATGCCGCGGGTGGCGAACTCCCTGGGGGCCTTCTTCCGGTTGGTCGCGCGCGGCGAGCCGCTGCCCCGGGTGCGTTGGCAGTCCGACGAGACGCCGGACGGGCTCAAGCTCAGCTTCTCCGCTGAGCCGCAGGCGGCGGAGGGCTCCGTGTGGGTCGCGCGCTCAGCCGTCCGCGACTTCCGGGAAGCCGAGTGGGAGCAGGCGCCCCTGACCCTCGGGGAGCAGGGCTTCACCGCGGAGATCGACCGGTCCGAAGGCGCCTACCTGGCCGCGTACGGAGAGCTGGTCTTCCCGGTGGACAACCTGCGTCTCACCGTCTCCACCCAGCCCCGCGTCATCCACCCGGCGCCCAAGTAGCTCGGGTCCGTGCGCTCTGGCCGAACGAGGCGAGTCGCACCATGAAGGTCGTTCTTATCGATCCCGCCATCCCATGGCCGCGAGGCAGCAAGCCCCGGTGGG
>CBFDAZ010000354.1:0-5999 GCA_965602825.1 uncultured bacterium | reverse complement strand
CTGGGAGCACGAGTACCTGGGCGACAGGAGCCCGCCTGCACCGACGAGCCTGACGGCGAAGGCGTTCGGTGACGGGCGCGTGCTGCTCCGCTGGGACAGTGACTTCGTGGTGGACGTCCACCGCGGAACGGAGCCGGGGTTTGAGCCCACCGAGAGCAACCGGATCGCGCGGCAGGTCCACTGGCCCGGCTACGATGACTTCGCGGTCGAGCCCCAGACAACGTATCACTACCAGGTCAGGGCTGTCAGCCCATTGGGCAGCGGCTCAGATCCTGAGCGGGTCGAGGTCAACACTGAGGTTGGCGGGCCTCTCTATCGGCTGATCGGCGCCGAGGAGGTCGGGGCGGTGGAGCTACCGATGTCACTCGGTGCAGATCGCGACTCCGGCCGGTCATTCGTGTGGGCGCCGTTCGGTGTTCCCTGCTACACGGAGGCGCCGCCGGCCGAGGGCAGCGTCCAGTTCGCCCTGGACATTCGAGCCACCGGCCCACATGTGCTTTGGGCACTGGTCCTGGCTCCGCACGGCATGGCCGATTCGTGCTACTGGGGGATCGACCTGCAACCGGGCGATCCATTCCGCGGATGGTCCACCGGCTTGCACCCTCGCTGGGGGTGGAGCCGAATCGCCGCTCCCGTAACGCTGACCGAGGGCGAGCACGTGCTCACGCTGAAGAACCGTGAGGCGGGGACGCGAGTCTCGGCGATCGTGCTGACCGATGATCTCAACTATCTTCCCGGCCAACGTTAGGCAACTCATCCGGCGAACGGAGCTGACGCTCATGCGAAGCCTACCCGTTGGCGTGGTACTGCTCGGGCTCACCGTCGCGGGGGCAGGGCTTGGGCAGCAGGCCGATCCGGAGAACATCGCCCTGGGCAGGTCGTACACACTGTCACCCGCCCCCAACTACCCGCACTGCACCGACGCCGACGACATGACACAGCTCACGGATGGCGCTCACGCGGAAGGTCGGCTGTGGATGGACGAGCGGGCTGTGGGCTGGACCGGCAGCGGGATCAAGTCGATTACCATCGACCTGGGTGGGCCGCAACCGATCGCCGGGCTGGCTTACAGCACCGCGGCAGGTGTCGCGAGCGTCGATTGGCCTGCCGATCTCTGGGTGTATGTCAGCGGCGACGAACAGACCTGGCACTTCGTCGGCGGGTTGCTGGAGATGTCGGGCGAGACGGGCTTCCCCCCGCCGACGGGCTATGCGGACCACACCTTCCGCACGACCTCGATGCGGACGCACGGTCGGTATGTACGCATCGACGCGAAGCCCGCCAAGCAGTGGTACCTGTTCGCCGATGAGGTCGAGGTGTATGGGGGCGACGATGCGTGGCTCGGGGAGCCGCGTCCGCCCGCTGCCTTCCCCGATGAGCCCGAGCCGCTGGCGACGCAGCAGTTCAACTCGGTGCTGAAGCTGCAGCTCCGGCGGGACGCCGATGCCGTGCGGCAGGACCTGGCCGAGGGCGGGATGCCGGCCGAGGATCTGCAGGCGCTGGAGGGGGAACTCGAGGCGATCTCGCGGCGGATCACCGAGATGCCGGAGATCGCGCACGAGGGCTTCCGCGCCGTGCTGCCGATGACGGAGCTGGAGCGCGGGATCTTCCGCCTGCAGGCGAAGGTCTGGCGGGCGCAGGGGAAGCCGGCGCTTCGCATCTGGAAGGGCCATCGATGGGATCCGCTGCCGCCCTCGGGTGAGCCGGAGGGAGACGCCGCACCGGCGCTGACCGTGGACATGATGCGCGGCGAGACGCGCGCCGACGTGCTGAACCTCACGAACGCGGGCGAATCGGATGAGACGATTCGCGTGCGCGTCACCGGGCTGCCCGGCGGGACCAACCCGGAGTACGTGGAGGCCTACGAGGTGCTGTGCGTCGGGGCGCGACGCTTCGAGGCGGTGTCGGCCGCGCTCGCACCTGCTGAGCGAGAGGGCGACGACTACGTGGTGACGGTGCCGTCGGGGATGTCCCGGCAGCTCTGGCTCAGCTTCAGCAAGCCGGAGGTGGAGCCGGGCAGCCACGAGGCCCGCCTGACAGTGACCGACTCGGCGGGCGTGGAGACGACCGTTCCCTTGCGGCTGCGAGTCTGCGACCTGGACTTCCCGGAGCGGATCACGCTGAGGCTGGGTTGCTGGGACTACACCGATGGCGACGGCATCCGGGGCGTCACGCCGGAGAACCGGCTGGCGCTGGTTGCGTATCTTCGCGAGCACCTCGTCAACACGCCGTGGGCGACGACGGCCGCCATGCCATTCGGCGAGTACGACGAGGAGGGCAACCTGGTCGAGGAGCCGGACACAACGCGGTTCGACGAGTGGGTCTCGCACTGGCCGGGCGCGGAATACTACATGGTCTTCAACGGGCTGGGCTACCGGTCACACACGCAGGCGGCCTTTGCAGGATCGAGGGGCGGGACGACGGAGTTCGAGCGGAAGATCGGGAACTGGATCCGGTTTTGGGCTCAGCACATGCGCGACCTCGGGCTGTCGGCGAAGCAGCTGGGGCTGCTCGTGTTCGACGAGCCGTGCGCGAAACAGCACTACGATGTGATCACCACCTACGCCCGGGCGATCCGCGCGGCGGAGCCGGAGGTGACGCTGTGGGTCGACCCGCAGCCATGGGACAACGAGACGTGCCTCGAGATGATGAGCGAGATGGATGTGCTGATCCCGAACCGAACGCAGTGGCTGCGCTCGAAGGCGTGGCTGCCGGAGATGTTCGCCGAGCAGAGGCGGCTGGGGCGGGAGCTCGGTTTCTACTCGTGTGACGGGCCGGCGCGCAAGTTCGACCCGTTCTCGTACTACCTCTTGCAGCAGTGGCACTGCTTCGCCATCGGCGCGAACTGGGCGACGTTCTGGTCGGCCGGCGATCTGGCCGACACGGACGTCTGGAACGAGTACGCCTCTCAAACGGGCGGGCCGTTTGCGCCGCTCTACCTGGACCCGACGGGCGTCACGGGCGCGAAATACATGGAGGCGATCCGCGAGGGGGCTCAGGACTACGAGTACCTGGTGATGCTGCGGGACGCCATCGGGCGCGCTGGTGACCGTGCCGACGCAACCGTGATGCGTGCACGGGGACTCCTGGACACGGCGTGCGATCGAGTCCTGGCAGGTGAGACGAGGGAGAACTACCGCTGGTATGAGAAGAAGGACCGCGGAGTGGCCGACCGGGTGCGTATCGAAGTCCTGGAGGCGCTTACGGCCCTGGCGGCGGACTGATGCTCGCCGGACTAGCCCGCGACCGTGGACCGGCGCCACACCACTTGCCTATCACTCGGGCTGTGTCGGGCTGTTCGCGCCATCGCGGTACAGCTTACGCAGCATCTCCATGCCCCGATCCACCATCAGCTCGACTCCGGCGACGTCGATGAACGTGCCTACGGAAGTGAGCGCTTCGTAGCCGCCGGCCTCCCAGGCATCCCGCGTGATGAGGTAGCCCAGGGAGTCGTTGCTCAGCGCAATGCCGTAGTTCCAACTGAATGGCCCCCGCCGCTTCACATGCAGTCCCCACTCAACAAACACCTCACCCGGCAGAGCGATGAACCCCGTGTCGCCAATGTGCAGCGCCTGCACCACTGTCTCGACCTGGGTGAGGCCTTCGGCTCTGAGCCTGGCCTGTCCCTCCCGGAAGACCTCGTTCGAGCCTGGGTCCCAGCCGCACCTTTCGAGGCGGTCCTCCTGATCCAACTCGAGATCACGCAGCGGCACGATCACATCCCTCTTCCGGGCACCCACCAGCACCGTCTTCCGGATAGGCGCGCGACTCTCCACGGCCGGGACCATCGCGTCGGCCAGGCGGTTGCCCGTCTCCACGTGCCCGCCGCCCCCGAAGTTTGGGTTGATGTTGCCGCAGCACCCGGTCAGGTAGAGGCTCACGGTCTGCGGGCCGAACGCGTCGGCCAGCCGTTCGGCCACGACGCCTGGGTAATCGGCGCTGAGCAGCGTGCCGAAGTCACTGGCTGTGTGCAGAGCGAAGGTGTAGATGACGGCGATCATGTCACCGTTCGCGTCCTCGAACGCCAGCATGCCGACTTCCGGGTCGATCGGCCCCGCGGAACCAAGGCATTGCAGGTCCGTATTCACCTGGTTCCGCAGAAGCCAACCATTCACGTCTCGTCCGTCCTTGAACCGCATCCGGCGGTTGTGCTGGACCCGAAACTCGAAGGCGCGACACCGGCTCATCGTGGCGGGCACCCTTGCGTCATCGGCCTCCGCTACGGCCTGAGCAATCTTGCCCGGCAGCGCGTCCAGCCACTCCTCGTTGATGAACTGGCGCTGCCGCTGGCGCGTGTACGGGCCCGTGTGGGTGTGGCTGCAGGTGAGGCAGACGTGAGACTCAGGGATGCCCGTGGCTTGGGATGCGAGTCGCACAGCCGCGTCTCCCCCGTTGCTCCGGTCGAGCGAGATGAGGTCCAGCGCCACCAGCGCCAGACGCGACTCCTGTTCGTCTTCGATGACCAGAGCGCTGGCGTAGAGCGGGTTGCCGACTCCCTGCGACTCGCGGGGCTTGAGTGCCCCCGCAAGTAGTGTCCCCACGGGTGGCGTGATATCGACCTTGGCAGCCCCGACGGTTAACGTTGGTGCCATGAGTGCCCCCTCCCGACTGGCGACGAGTGCCGCCGGACTCCTTTACTCCATGATGACGGGTTCTGCCAGCACCAGCTTCAGCACCGTCACCCGGAACGCCGGGTCCAGGTTCGGCTCGAAGTGCCCGTAATTCGTGCCATCCATCAGCGCCACCAGCCGCACCAGTTCAAAGCGCCGGTTCGGTCGCTCGCGGACGCTGATGCTCAACGCGCGCTCGGCCGTCTCGCCCGCGTCGTCTGTTACCCGCACCGAGAACCCATGCTCACCAACCTCGCCGCAGATCCCCTCGACTTCCCCCGTCTCAGCCTTGACGCTCAGTCCGGCTGGCAACTCGCCCTTCGCGACGGCCCACCTTTACGGCGGCCGTCCACCGCTCGCCAGCAATCTCATCGGCGATGCCATGGCGTCACTCGGGCTACGTCGCTCCCGCAGCTTCAGCCAGACGTATGGCTTGCAGGCTGCGTTGTCCCTTCCTCTCGCTGCAGCCGTCTCCTGCCGCCGGGCTTCAACTGGCGACGGGAGTGCTCACCACCAGCCTGCGTGGCTGGGCCGCGGGCCATTGGACCCAAGCCGTTGCCACCGCTGGCTGTTGCCTCGTATACTGCAGAGCCTACGAGCATGAGCGGGCGGCTACGCCGGCTGAGCCTGCGCCATGCGTTCTTGGCCAATGAGCTTCTCCCCGAGGCACTCACACCACCGCCCACGCCTGCGCCGAAACCTGACCGGTCCGCCGTGTTCGAGGCCGTGCTCGACAGCGCTGAGGCCCGCAACAGGGCAAAAGTAGCTCGGCTGCTCCAGGGCCTGGGTGACGAGGGTGCTGGGGAAGCAGTCGCCTCGCTGCTGGACGGTCAACAGGTCCCCCAGTCTGAAGCGTGGGCTGCAGTCTGTGCCAGCAACACCGGTCGCGAGTCGAACGATTTCCCGGCGACGACCTCGCGGAGTAGGTGCCCGGCCGCCGGAAGACGAAAGGCTGGATGGGCTCCTTGCTGTCCAGGACGGCCACCAGTGCCGGCCCCGCGATCCCTGTCTGGAGGTACTCAGAGATGATGGCTGGATGGGTTCTCGCAGCGTGTGTCGGCGGAGTCGGGATCGCGGTTCGAGCCGCGGAGGCGCCGCTCGTGCTGTACGTGGCCCTGGACGGCCAGGACACTGGCTCCGGCCGAGCGACCGACCCGTTCGCCACGATCATTCGCGCCCGCGACGAGATCCGGGCGCTCAAGGCCGGCGGCAAGTTGACAGGCCCGATCACCGTCCAGGTGCACGGTGGGCGCTACTTCGTCGAGGACACCGTCGCCTTCGGACCGCAGGACTCGGGCACGGCCGATGCCCCGATCACTTACGAAGCCGCTCCGGGCGAGTCGCCCGTTCTCTGCGGCGGCAAGCGTATCGAGGGCTTCAGGCCCTATC
>CBFDAZ010000353.1:0-6001 GCA_965602825.1 uncultured bacterium | reverse complement strand
GACACGTTGAAGCGCAGATTCTGGGTGAAGAGGAGGGCAGAATGCAGGTTGATGTACCTCATCGGCACGCCCTCGGCGGAGGCGAAGTTCATCGTGCGATCGATGCGGCCGTGGTTCTCCTCGATCAGCTCCTCCAGCCGATCGAAGCGTGAGCTGTAGGAGTAGTAAGAGGACTCCGAGGTCTCCTCCTGGTAGAGCTTCTTGAAGCTGTTCGAGGCCCAAACGGCACCGTTCTCCGCCCAGCGGACCGCGACGTTCTCATGGTCGTACTCGACGATGGCGGCGTCCGGCGGGTCCCCGCCGGCGATGGTGAGGTTCGTCCCGCAGGCCCGGGGGGTGTTCTTGACGATCTCCACCCCCTCCTCCACCGTGGAGGCGTACTGAGCCACCTTGCGCACCATGAAACAGGTGCTCAGCCCCTCAAGCGAATCGGACTCGCCGTCGAACGAGGTGTTGTTGGCGGTCACGATGCCCTTGGCGTTCATCGCCGTCCAGCCGTTGACGATGCCGGCCCATGAGGTCGTGACGAAGGGGATGCCGCGATCGGGCTTGTAGTGGATCAACACGGCTCCCCAGGAGCTGACGCCCTGGTCCCAGAAGTCCATGTTGCGGCCAACAATGCACTCGCCGGTCGCCGTTGCCGGCCCAAAGACGGCAAACGACGTGCACTGCATCCACGGATCGGTCTCAGGTTCGTCATCCGAGGGCGAATAGGTCGAGCTCGGCGCGTCCCAGGAGGTGCTGCTGTACGAGCGTCGGGGTAGAGCGCGTTGCACATCGCCGAACAGCTGCGCGAGGACCAGGTCGCCGTAGTCCACCTCGGCTGTCTCGGCCAGGGCCCGCAGCTCGGCGCGGAACTCGGGCTCGAGGTACTTGTCCATCACCAGGGCTCCCGAACGCAGCCGCGCATGTTCCTCGGGGGTGTCGGCCTCTCCCTCGAGGATGAGGTCGCGGATCATCCGCTGGACGTAGGAGCCCAGTAGGAGGCCGTGCTGGCGTCCCATCTGCGCGGGCGTGCCGCGCAGATGGAGCACGAGGTAGCCGTTCATCCGCTGGCGCGTGCCGCCTTCCCGCTCGACCGCCTCGGCCCCGAGCGTGGCGCAAGCAATAGCAGATAGCAGTAGCGGCAAGACGCCCCTGAACCACGTTCTCATGTTGGCTCTCCCGGCCAACTCCTGAAGTCGCATCAGCCGTTCTCGAGCGCCTCCCGAATGGCGCGTGCCTTCGAGCGCATCTCGTCAGGATCGACGCTGTGGTGCGTGTGCATCGGGATCACACGCAGGGCAGCCTCCTCAGCCTGAGGACAGGTTCCGGGCCGGTAGTAGACGTAGTCGGGCAACGGGACACCGACAGCCGTGCGGCGCTCCGCTTCCATCTGCTGGAAGACAACTTCCAGGTAGGCGACCTCCGCGTACCGGCCCAGCGAGACGCCTGTCTTCTCGTGGCACCGCCGGCGGACATCCTCGGCTGGCCCATCGGACGCCCAGAGTGGATAGGTCCAGTAGTTCGGCTGGGTGTCGGGATAGACGTGGGCCAACGAGACTCCCGATGCGCCCTCCAGCTCCGTCTCGATCGCCTCCGCGATTGCTCGCCGCCGGGCGTTGAACCGCTCGATCTTCCCAAGCTGCGCCAGGGCGGCCGCGCCCTGGAGTTCGGTCATGCGGTAGTTGTGGCCGAAGGCGAAGTGGCCCCTGGTCGGGATGCCTTCTACGGGTTCGGGACTCGGCCACTCGCGTCCGAACCGATACCAGGGCATGCCGCAGTTCGCGTACAGGACGGCTTTCTCGTAGACTTCGGGCAAGTCAGTGGCGATGAGTCCGCCTTCACCTGAGGTGATGTGCTTGCTCTGTTGAAGACTGTAACACGCGACCTCACCCAGCGTTCCGACCGGCTGGCCGCGGTAGAACGCGTCGTAGGCCTGGGCGCAGTCCTCGACCACCGCCAGGCCGTGCCGCCGGGCGACCTCCAGGATTGGCCCCATCTCCGCCGGCTGGCCCCAGAGATGCACCACGACGACGGCCTTGGCCCGCGCAGTGATCGCCGCCTCGATGGTCTCGGCAGTGACGATCATGGTCTTCGGGTCAACGTCCGCGAAGACGGGCACCGCGCCAAGACCGACGGCACCTATGGAGGACGCAATAAACGAGCACGGGGTACAGATGACCTCGTCTCCCGGACCAACACCCACTCCGGCGAGGGCCGCCTCATTGGCGGCGGTGCCGGCGGAGACGGCGTGGACGTACTTCCGGCCGGTCCTCGCAGCGAACTGGTCCTCGAACTCACCGACGAACTTGCCCGCCGTGCCGCGCCACAGTTCGCCACTCTCGATCACCTGACGAATCAGAGACAGCTCCGGCTCGCCGAAGAAGTCATTGCCCATGCTCAGTATCGCCCCTCCTGCTCGACGATCTCGACCATGGCTTTGAGGTTGTCGAGCTTGGCGTCCGCCGGGACCTCATCGCCGGTGACCAGCACGTAGCCCCCGCCTTCCATGCCCTCGCGCAGGCAGCGGCGGGTCTCGTTCCGCGCGTCTTCAGTGTCGCCGTATGCGAGGATGACACAGTCGAAGTTGCCCATCAGGCAGGTCCGATCGCCGTAGAGCTTCTTCGCCTCAGCCAGCGTGATATCGCCCTGATTGGGCTCAAAGGTCTCGATGAAGTGCACACCGGCATCGACCAGCATGGGGAGGAGATCGCGCATCCTGCCCAGCGTGTAGAGCCCCAGGTACTTGCCGGGCGTCTGTCTGACGATGTCCATCGCCTCGACCACGTCCGGCAGGGCCCATTCCTCGAAGCGCTCAGGCCCGAGTTCCGAGCCGGTGGCCCAGCAGATGTCGAGCCACGCGACCTCAGCCGGGGAGGCGACGAAGGCCTCGATGCTCCGATTGCGGATCTTCCGCTCGACGGCGAACAGCTCGCGCATGAGGTCCGGGTAGTCGATCAGGTCGATCACGAACTCCTGCATGCCACGCGCGTTGGCGAGGCTCGTGTACGCCGGTCCGAGGGCGACGCTCGGCATGCCATCCTCGCCCATGACCTCAATGGCCTCCTCGACCTGCCCGTACGCCGGCTCGCCAAGCCCCTCCCACTGCTTCTCGAGTAACTCCAGGTAGGCGCGCCAATCCCCGACACCCTTGACCGGGTACTCAACCGTCTTGCCCACCAGCGGATCGTGCGGGATCATCCCGGATACCGAGCGGCCCGTCATCACGCGGCCGGCGGCGCGGACAACCCACTCAGAGATCACCCGGCCATCGGCCTCCTGCTTCGTGCCGAGGCTCTCCTGCCCCCAGCCTTCGGGCAGCGAGCCATGGACGCCGACACCCATCGGTCCGCGGTGATGGCAGGAACCAATCATCTGGTGAACCTCAAAGACCGCTCGCCAGTCGCTGCGCCCGAGCGCCTTGTGGGCAAAGCGACAATGGATGAGGGGGGCGACGGGGACGACGTCCGGCACCTCGCCCCGAACGGCTGCCAGGAAGGCTTGCTTCTTCGTCATGCTGTGCGCCTCCGAAGTCAGTCGTCGGGCTGCTTGCCATCCGTCCGGGCGACGATCGCGCCGCATTCCGGGCAGGAGGCCGCATCTTCGAGCACGGTCACGCTGCCGCCACAGAAGCCGCAGCGCTGCACGTCAGGCGCTTTGAACAGCGCGGGCTGAGTCGGCACGCGGCGCGGCTGCCGAACGGGCCGCTTCCGAACGCGGCGACGCTTTCGCTTCTGTCGGGGTGGGAGATCAAGGGGCAGATCCGCCACGTCGTCCATCCTTCTCCCGCAAGCGGATTCGGTGAGGGGCTCTGTTCGCGCCGGGCGAGGGGTTCTCCTTCGACTGGGTGCTCAAGCTGTGGGACCAAGCGCAAACGGTCGGTGTACAACGTGGGCCGGATGGGGGAAAGTACTTGGCCACGCCCCGGGTCGGGGTGCCCGGGAACGATGGAGACATGACGGCGTCGGGTTGGGAAACCCGACCCACGGACGGCATGAACGGCACGACAGCACCCACGCTCGGGACGAGCGTGGCACGGGATCTTCCGAGCGGAGGGTTCCGCTCTGTTGCACGAATCGCGGGCCGTGGCGCTGTTGACGTATCCCGGGAGCGCCACCGCCCCGGTGGCTGCTGTGGCGGGCCTTGGGCCGTTGACGTTAGCGTCGTCGCAGTCGTCCGCCCTGAACGTCAACGACATCACCGCCCGCCACCACTGCCGGCGAGGACGCCGGCGGTCCCAGGCAACGTCAACGGCGCCACCACCAGCCACCTCGCGGACGAGGGCGTCCGCGCTCCTAAGGCAGGTCTTCGGAGCAGCAAGGGAGGGCCGTCAGCCGTGGTTGGCTTTGACGCGGTCGCTGGCGAGGTTGTGGAGGTGGACGTGGTCGCCAATGCGGATGTCTTCGGTTGCGCGGCCGATCTTCTCGCCATACTTGGTGACCGGTTGACCGGTGGTGATGTCGCGCAGGGCCACCTTGTGCCCGGCCGGGATGTCCTGGCGGGCGATCACCTTCTCGGTCCCTGCGCTCGATTGCACCTCGATGGTCTGACCGGCACTCACATCCCCGACCACAACGGCCACAACGTCCCTGGGGTCAATGGCTATGGCTCTCGTAGACATCAGTTCAATGCACTTCCTTCAGTTGGGGCATCTTGCACGTCTGGAGATTCTATAGACGCACACGTCACGGCTCCGGTTCACCAATGCAGGCCGCCTCCGTCACTACGTCGACGCGATGATCCCGTAGGTGATGGAGCTCTTCTTGCCGCCGACGAAGTGGCGGACGCCCAGTTCTTCCCAGAGCGCGGCGTCGGGCCGCTCCTTGATGACGACAGACCGGCCGGCGACGCGGCGGGCCTGTTCGATCGCTTCGGGCGCCAGGGGGCGCATGTCAGCAAGAGGCCTCAGCGGCTGCATGGCGGACGAGGCTTGCACCGGCTCGCCGAAGATCGGGTCGAAGTACACCGCGTCGAAGCTGTTATCGCCGGCCTGGGCGAGAGTGTCCAGGTGATCGGCACAGCGCGCATCGATGGCTCGCATGGCGGCGGCAACGGCCTCGCTCGGCGGCTCATAGGTCCACAAGCCCTGGATGGTCAGCTCAGCCAGCAGCGGCGTGGACTCAACGCCCAGCACGCGCCCGGTTGTGCCCACAACGTAGCTGGCGACGATGGCGTCCGCCGCCCGTCCGAGGGTGCAATCGAGGACGCTGTCGCCCTCGGCGAGCTGCATGGCCGTGACCATCGGGTCGCCCATGCCTTTGCGGATGTTCCGGATGCGCGTGAGCGACATCCCGGGGTGAAAGAAGTAGCGAATCGCTCCGTCCGCCGAGACGAAGGTCGGCGGCTTGGCCGACGATATGACGAGCGCCCCTTCGGCCCCCTCCTCCCGGCAGAGCAAGGCGATGGATCGACCCGAGCGGGAGGCAACTCGAACGCCAAGCCGCCTGGCCCACGCGGCGGCCTGGCTGCCGGCGGCAGGATCGGGCTTGAGGGATGTGGTCACGACGAACCGACGCAGGCTCAGCTTCGCTTCACTCCTTGATCCAGCAGATCGCCCGTGCCACAAAGCCCTGGCGCCGCACCGGGAAGTCGTGCTCGATCCGCAGGCCGTTTGCCGCCGCTTCGGGCAGTACCGCCTCGGTCAGCACCCCATCCATGAGGGCGGCGAAGCGGCCGCCCGGACGCAGGCATCGGCTCGCCTCCGACATCGAGGCGACTACCGCATCTCGCCGCGTGTGAGAGTATGGCGGCTCGGTCACGACGGCATCGACACAGTCATCCCGCAAGGGCAAGGCGCGCGCATCCCAAATGTAGGCGTGCCCGCCGGAGATTCGGGAGAGCCCGAGGCGGAGAGCCTCCTCGATGTCGCCGCAAATAGCCGTGATCCCCCGCTCGACGGCCTCCAGGGCGATGCCACCGATCCCCGCGAAGGGGTCCAGGATTCGCCGGCCGGGCCCGGCTTGAGCGAGGTTGAGCAGGAACCTGGCGTCGCACGGGCTCAGCCGTCGTTCGCCGCGAC
>CBFDAZ010000352.1:0-6021 GCA_965602825.1 uncultured bacterium | reverse complement strand
TGAGGGGCTGACGGGCATCGGCGAGTGCAGCCCGATGAACTCAGCCGTCATCGCTGCCCACATCGAGCACTCGCTCGCGCCCCTGGTGATCGGCGAGGACCCGACGCGCACCGAGTGGCTCACCGAAAGGATGTTCGTGAGCACCTACAAGATCGCCGGGCAGACCCAGGCGATGGCGATGAGCGGCATTGAACTCGCGTGCCTCGACATCGCTGGCAAAGCGGCGGGCGTGCCGGTCTGGAAGCTGTTGGGCGGGCTGTACCGGGATACGGTGCCCGTCTACGCCTCCTCCATGCGCCGACACACAACGCCCGAGGACGAGGCCGCCGACGTGGCGCGGCTGGTCGAGGCGCATGGCTTCCGCGCCGTCAAGGTCAAGATCGGCGACCGCTGGGGCAAGGATCAGGACGCCGCGCCCGGTCGCTCCGAGGCGCTCGTGGGGGAGTGCCGGCGCCTGCTAGGCGACGACGTGGCGATCATGGTTGACGCCAATGGCGCCTACTCCGCGCCTCGCGCGATCGAGCTCGGCAGGCGGCTGCAGCAGTATGGGGTCTTCCACTTCGAGGAGCCCTGCCCGTACCACGATGACGACAGCACGGCGAAGGTCGCGGCAGCACTCAACATGCCGGTCGCCGGCGGCGAGCAGGAGTGGGACCTCATCCGGTTCAGGACGCTGCTGGCGAATGATGTGGTCGATACCATCCAGCCTGACGTGATCAAGGTCGGTGGTCTGCTGAAGGCCAAGAAGATCGGTGTGTTGGCGGAAGCGTTCGGTGCCCCCGTGACCCAGCACAACACGCAGCCAACCGTGGGTACCGTCGCCATGCTGCACTTCGCCGCCGTCTGTCCGGCAGCGTACACCTTCCAGGAGTACGCGCTGTCGTCGATAACGGGCGAGCACGCGCTCTGTGGCCTGCTTCGCGAGCCGGATCTAACCGTGCACGACGGCTGCCTGCGCGTGCCGGACGGCCCCGGTCTCGGGATCGAGCTCGACGAGGAGAAGCTGGCAGAACTGGGAACAGCCTGAGCCGCTCGACGGGAGCCGGTGAAGCCGCAAAGGAGGCCCCCAATGCGCTTGCCGACCGTAGATGAAAAGCGCTACGAACCGTGCGATGTGCTCGTTGTCGGAGGCGGCATGGCGGGCATTGGGGCTGCCATCGCGGCGGCGCGCACCGGGGCCAGGACCGTGCTCGTCGAGAAGAACGGCTGGCTCGGCGGCATGGGGATCACGGGCGCCACGGGGCTCCACAGCTTCTTCAATGTGTTCGACGCACACCCGGGCGCCGAGCGCCTGCGCCTGGTGGGTAGCATCGCCCAGGAGCTGGTTGATCGGTGCCAGGCACTTGGCGGAGGTGTCGGGCACGTACGCATGGAGCGCGGCGGCGACTTCGTCAGCATGATCACCCCCGTCGAGCCCGAGACCTTCAAGCTGGCCGCTGCCACCATGTGTATCGAGTCCGGGGTGAAGCTGCTCCTCCACACCGTTGTAGACGAGGTCATCGCGACGGACGGATCGGTCGAGGGGGTCGTGGCCTGGAACAAGGCGGGGCGCAGCCTGATCCGGGCGAAGCAGTATGTCGATTGCACTGGCGATGGCGACGTCGCAGCCTGGGCGGGCGCTTCGTTCGAGCACTACAAGCCCGGCGATCCCGGTGCTTACTCCGCCGGCTTCACCTTCCGCCTCTGCAATGTGGACCTGGGCGCGCTGGAGGCCGACCTGGAGCGGCGCGGACTGATCACGCAGCTCGCCCATGCCATCAAGCCGGGCACAGCGCAACCGGATGTCATCAGGCTGGGGATCCACACGGGTAAGCTGCGGGAAAGCGGAGCGGACAACGCGCCAGGGTACTTCCTTTCCTGCTCCCTCCGGCCGCGCGAGTTGACCTACTGCAACTGCATCAACCACGGGCCGAATGATGGTCTCGACGCGGATGCCCTCACGGCGGCTGAGACGGACCTGCGCGGGCGGATGTTCGAGGTCGCCGACATCTTCCGCCAGCACCTTGCCGGGTGCGAGGGATGCTATCCGGCCGGCCCGGCCCCCTCCGTCGGACAACGGCGGGCCCGCGCTATCCGCTGTGACTACGAGTTGAGCCAGGAGGACTGCACCGAGGGCCGGCAGTTCGATGACCAGATCGGGTGCTTCGGCTTCATCGACAATGCGCGCTACCTCGTTCGCGAGGCTGGCGCGTATGGAATCCCCTACCGAGCCCTGGTCCCTTGTGGGCTCCACAACATCCTGATCGCCGGGCGCATGATGACGGTGGAGCTGGTCGCCCACAATAGCACGCGGAACACCGTCTGCTGCCTGCTCTGCGGTCAGGCGGCCGGGACAGGCGCCGCCATGGCCGCGGAAGAGGCGTGCAGTCCGCGAGACATCAATATCGAGGCGTTGCGCGACCGCCTGGCCGCTGACGGCGCGCTGCTGGAGCCGCGCCCCGACCCGATCAACGCCGGTAGTTGAGGTGCAATGCCATGAAGACGGTTGTCGAGCCTGAGAGACAGATCCCGGTCGCTGCAGAAGCGGAGGTGGTGGTTGTTGGCGGTGGGCCTGGCGGCATCATGGCGGCCCTGGCGGCGGCGAGGACCGGCGCACAGACGCTCCTGATCGAGCGCTACGGCTTCCTGGGCGGTATGGCAACAGCGGGGCTGATGACGAGCTTCAACGGCTTCCGCAACGAGCACCCTCCCGACCACGTCCAGACGGTTCGCGGCCTCGCCCAGGAGCTGGTGGATCGGCTGCGGGAGGCCGGAGGCGCGTGCGGGTGTACGGCCCACGGGCACTTCGGCGAGCTGAAGCCTGGCGAGTGTCCGTACGCCGTGAGCTTCGACCCGGAAGTCCTGAAGACCGTCGCGCTCGAGATGCTGACCGAGGCCGGCGTCGAGCTGATGCTGCATACGGTCTTCAGCGACGCCCTGGTGCAGGACCGCGCGGTGTCGTCAATCGTCGTCGAGAGCAAGTCCGGCCGCCAGGCGGTTCAGGGCAAGCTGTACGTGGATGCGACCGGCGACGGCGATCTGGCGGCTCGTGCGGGGGCGCGGTTCGAATGGGTCGCCAGGAAGGGCGAGCGCATGATGCCGATGACGCTCATGTATCGCGTGACGGGGATCCCCGAACCGAAGCCCGACGAGCGTCGCCTGTGGATCAACGGCCTGACGACCCGCTGGGGCCCCGGCGTCGCGGAGGTGGACGGCAGCGATGCGGCCGACCTGACGGCAGCGGAAGTCCGAGTTCGCCGCGCTCTCCGTGACCACCTGGCGAAGCTGCGGGAGGAGTTCCCGCAGGTGCAGTTGGTGGAGACCGCAACGACCATCGGTGTCCGTGAGACGCGACGGACTGCCGGGCTCTACACGATCACCGAGGAAGACGCACTCACCGGCCGACCACAGCCCGACTCGATTGCCGTGAGCTCGAACCCCGTGCCGGGCTACTATGGGGAGCGGCGCTTCCTCGACCACCTGGGCTTCGAGATACCGTACCGGAGCCTGGTGCCGGCGGATCTGGACAATGTGCTGCTTGCCGGGCGCTGCATATCGGCGTGCCAGCCGGCGTTCCAATCGGCCAGGAGCATGGCGCCGAACATGGCGATCTCGCAGGCCTCGGGCACAGCCGCCGCGATGTGCGTGGCAGCCGGATGTCCACCCGCCGACCTCGAGGTCGGCGCGCTGCAGCAGCGCCTGGAAGCCGACGGCGCCGTAGTCCGCGTGCCTCCGGAAGAGCGAGCAGCCCTGAGCGCGGGAGTTCCATGATGTGTCCTGGACTGATGGTGCCGTTGCTCTTCGCAAGCGTTCCCACCGACGACGGCCGTTACTTCACGATCGAGGTCGTCGATGAGCAGACCGGCCGCGGCGTGCCGCTGGTCGAGTTGCAGACCGTCAACAACATCCGCTACTACACCGACAGCAACGGCATCGTGGCCTTCTACGAGCCGGGCCTGATGGACCAGACGGTCTTCTTCCACCTCAAGAGCCACGGCTACGAGTTCCCCCAGGACGGTTTCGGGTACCGGGGCAAGGCTCTGGACGTCAGTCCCGGCGGCAGCGTTACGCTCCCCATCAAGCGGCTCAACATCGCCGAGCGCCTCTACCGCGTCACGGGTCAGGGGATCTACCGAGACAGCCTGCTGGTGGGCCGCTCTGTGCCGACCGCCAGCCCCGTCCTCAACGGACAGGTCCTGGGGTCAGACAGCGTCGTCAACGCGATCTACCGGGGACGGATCTACTGGTTCTGGGGCGACACGAACCGGCCCGGCTACCCTCTCGGCAACTTCCACGTGCCCGGGGCAACCTCGCTGCTGCCGTCCGACGGTGGGCTGGACCCGGACGTGGGCGTCGATCTGAGCTACTTCGTGGACGAGAAGGGGTTCGCGGAAGAGACATGCCGCATGCCGGGCGAGGGTCCGACCTGGATCGGTGGCCTCGTCGTCCTGCGCGAGGCGACGGGAAGGGAGCGCCTGTTCGCCGCCTACGTGAAGGTGCGTAAGCTCCTCGAGGTCTACGAGCGTGGCCTGGTCGAGTTCGACGACGAGGGGCAGCAATTGCGAAAGGTCACGCAGTTCCCGCTGGACGCGCCGCTGCTGCCAACCGGGCATCCCTTCACACAGACCGTAGACGACACCGAGTACGTGTACTTCGCCGATCCGTATCCGCTCACCCGAGTTCCCGCGACGCCCGAGGCCCTCGCTGATCTCGGCAGGTACGAGGCCTTCACCTGCCTCAAGGCTGGCAGTCGGCTCGACGACGCAGCCATCGACCGCGACGCGGACGGCCACGTCCAATATGGCTGGAAGAGGGACACGCCGCCGGTCGGTCCGAAGGAGCAGGCCGAGTTGATCGAGGCCGGCAAGCTGCGCCCCGAGGAGGCCTTGCTGCACCTGCAGGACTGCCAGACGGGCGAGTCGGTGCTCGGGCATCGCGGCTCGGCCTACTGGAACGAGTACCGTAAGCGGTGGGTGATGATCGTCTGCCAGTCCTTCGGCACATCGATGCTGGGGGAGATCTGGTACGCCGAGGCCGATGGTCCGCTCGGGCCATGGGTCTACGCCCGGAAGATCGCGACTCACGAGCAGTACAGCTTCTACAACCCAAAGCAGCACCCGATGTTCGACCGGGAAGATGGGCGGGTCATCTTCTTCGAGGGCACGTACACGCACACGTTCTCGGGCAACCCGGACCCAACGCCGTGGTACGACTACAACCAGATCATGTACAAGCTGGACCTTGCGGACCCGCGGCTGGCCTTGCCGGTGCCGGTCTACGACCTGTCGGAGCAGGTGGGCGCCAACCGGTTGGGGACAGCGCGCGACGTGCAGGCCGCGAACGAGGCGCGCCCGATCGCGTTCTTCGCTCCGGATCGGCCCGGGGAAGGGACGGTGCCGGTCTACGCGCACCCGACGCCAGGGCAGGGAGTTGAGTTGGCTGTGGGCGAGCCGGACGGCACTGAGGAGCAACAGGCGCGCCCGGTGTTCCATGCGCTCCCCGCCGACATGCCCGAGCCGCCTGCCACCACGGTGCCGCTGTACGAGTTCGTGCATGAGGCCGGGGCCGAGCGAGCATACTCAACCGATGGCTCGTTACGTCTCCCCGGATACGAGCGCTCCGAGAAGCCACTGTGCCTGGTGTGGAAGAACCCGATGGGCATTGCGCTGCCGAGGAGTCACTGAGTCTCGCATAGGTTGGGAAATGGAGGCCGTCGTGGAGTGGATGCGAAAAACGGGGACTGGCACCGCATTCCACCCGCTTGCCCCGCTCTGAAGGCCATCTGAGGCGTGGAATGCGTGCCTGTACCCGCTTTTCGCCCGGCTGTTCTGCGCCGAAGTGATTCTCCCCCAACCTATGCCAGACTCAGTAGGTTCTCTAAGGGGTGAAGAGCCCAGCAATATGAGCCAGCAAGAACCCGTCATCAAGCCTGAGGTCTACCAACTTCCGGACACTGCCCGCGTCCTCGATCTGCGGCGGCGCGTCCGCGAGGCGATGGAGCGCCCGCCCGTTGCGTGGGACTGCCCGGCGCGGATCGACGAG
>CBFDAZ010000351.1:0-6024 GCA_965602825.1 uncultured bacterium | reverse complement strand
CGTAGGCGTTGACGATCTCCTCGATCAGGTCGGGACGAGGCGGCTCCTGGCAGGTAGCGATGAGGGCCTCGATGTCGAGCTCATTGGCGTACGTCATGAGCCGGATCATCGACTGCTGGTCGTCCGGATCGCCGCCGATGTCGGTCAGGACGATCAGGCGAGGCTTCTCGGCGGCTAGGGCGTGGGTAGCGATGGTGAGGCTGAGGAGCAGGGCGCAGATGACGGTCGGTGTGGACATTATGACTGCCTCCCTCGAAGATCTCAGATTCGCCCGTGTCCGCGGGTCTCCCGACCCGCGCCGTTCGAGCCGTTCGTAGGTCGGGTCTCCAGGCCCGACGCCGTCATTCCCCGGTGCCGCAGCGCAGCATGCACCGCCTATTGCGCCTCCGAGATGACCCGGAAGCCGTCGTCGTAGTCGCCTCGGTACGCCGGATAGGCGAGACGGAAGGCCGAGCGCGCCCGTTCCGGCAGCTCGTACCACGAGCCCCCCCGCACGACCTTATCGCCGCCCGACTCGGCATCGCCGCTGCTGTCTTCACCGTAGGGGTAGGGCTGCAAAGGACTGCGCGTCCACTCGGCCACATTGCCGTGCATGTCGCGGAGGCCCCATGGGTTCGGCGCGAAGCTACCGACCGGCGCCGACACGCGATGCCCGTCGTCCACGGAGTCAACGGCAGGCCGCCACGGGTAGATAGCGCCCGACGGGAGGGACCACGGCGCAAAGGTATCGATGTGTTTGAGCCTGGCATCAGCGAGGTTCGCAAAGGGAGCGAAGTCGGAATCAGCGGCGCCGTACCAGAGCGGCGTGTCGGTGCCCGAGCGGCAGGCGTACTCCCACTGCGCCTCGGTGGGCAGTGTGAAGCGCTCCCCGGTCTTGTCCGACAGCCACCGGCAGAAGGCCGTCGCCCGATCCCACGAGACCCGGCAGACGGGCTGGGAGGGATCGTTGACGGGATAGCCGCGCTCCTCGATGCTGAACTGCAGGTAGTCGCCACCCTCCAGACGGCTGTCGTGGGCCGGGTCAAACAGGCCGAACTGCTGGTTGGTGATCTCGGAAGTGGCTATCCAAAACGGCCGGTCGATTCTCACGGCCGCCTGCGGGGATTCGTCGGCGCAGCCGTTAACGTCACCCATCACGAACTCCCCGGCCGGGACCCGGACTAACTCCAGCGTTACGCCGTCGCCCAGGTCGATAGTACGCTGCCATTCGCCGCCCGCGGCCTGGCGGCGGCTTGCCTCGTCGGCGTCGAAGGGCCAGCCGGGGCAAGCCGGCGGCTCCCCGGGGTTGTTCGCCGGAGGGGACGGACTGACAGAAGGTGCTCCCGCCGGGTAGGACACCTGGATGATGGCCTCCGGGTCCTCGTCGCGTCCCGCATACCGCTTGTCCATGGCGCGTCGGCGGTCCCGCATATGGTCAACCTTCTGGTGGCCGACGATCTCATGCCAGGTCCCGTGCGCGGGAGCGCTCAGGTCAATCCAGGTGGTCAGACGCTTCCATGCCTCGTCGTCCAGTTCGACGCCCTCATGACCCTTCCTCAGCATCTGGACGAGATGCGTGGTATCCGCACAGAACTCGCCGGGCATCAGGAGATGGATGTCGCTCTCGATCGTATGAGCGCGGACGAAGCGCCGCAGGGCGAGGTAGGACGGGCTGAACCGGCTGCCGCGCCTGTACCCGTTGTCCGGCCCCTCCGGGTGTACCATCGGTCTGCGGCTCAGATCGGGGCCGGCCTTGCCGTCCCCTTCAGGGCTGCCATCGTGGCAGGTCACGCAGTAGCGGTCGAGCACCGGCTGGACCTCGCGGTCAAAGGAGAAGCCCCGGGTCGGCCCGTACCAGGGCGTAATCTCCGACGCTTCGCGTCGCACGGCGGCGGTCGGAGTCGCCGCGACCGGCCCGGCGCGCTGGGGCTCATGGCAGCCGACGCATGACAGCACCTCGCCCGGCATGGCCGTCATCCAGCTGCGCATGAGCTGGAGAGCCTGGCCCTTCTCGTCCAGGGGCTGCACCGAGAGCGGTGTGTTGGCTGGAACCCG
This sequence comes from uncultured bacterium, assembly GCA_965602825.1. Taxonomy (GTDB): domain Bacteria; phylum Armatimonadota; class Zipacnadia; order Zipacnadales; family VGFC01; genus CBFDAZ01. Next base: position 3,990 of record CBFDAZ010000351.1, on the reverse strand, counting down.
GAACAGAGCCGAGCCATCCGGCTCAACGGGAACCGTCCCCATGATCCGTTTGATGTCCCACGGGCCGTCGATCCCGACGCGGTTCACCTGCCCGCCCATCCCGTGGTAGCAGAAATGGTACGTGAACAGGCGCAGCGTCTTCACGGTGCCGCGAGGCACGCCCGCCAGCCCGTTCCCGTCGTAGATATCGACCAGATAGACGAGCGCGTCATCCCGCTGCGGGTCAACCTTTGGGGGAATGACCGGCGGCCGTGGTGTGGAGCGCAATGGAACAGGCTCGAGCAAGGCGCAGCCATCAAGCTCCTTGATGAGCGTCAGGTTGTCGAAGACGTCCGCCAGGTAGATACCCCAGTTCGAGCCGGCCGTCGGCCGGCAGGCGACCAGGAAGTACTTGTCGCTGAGCGGATAGGGGTGCAGGAACTTCGGCCAACTCGACGCGGTCAGGCCATCGAGGATGATCGGCTCGACCCTCTTCCCGTACCCGGGGATCCGCTGGATGACGCCGTCGGCCTCATGCTTCCCCTGGGCGGCATCGAAGAGGACGAGCTCACCCATGCGTGGCCGGTCGTGATGCCCGCCGACGACCCCCACAAATTTCGTCGGGTGCCGCGGGATCGGGCGTGCATAGAACACGGCGTTCGGCCAGTAAGAGTTGCTCCCGTAATACTCCATCTGTTGTGTGCCATCGGGATCCATGTGGAAGAGGATCCGCGACACGAAGTGCGGGATGTCGGAGTACTCCCAGCGCAGGTAGAGTACGCGGCCGTTGTTGAGCACCGTCGGGCACCAATCGTGGTCCTGCTCGAAGGTCAGCCGCCGGATATCGCCGGTATCTCTGTCGAAGTGGTACAGGTTGGCCACGTGCGACGATCCGGTCACACAGGGGACGCCGACGAAGGGCGCGGTGGAGGTGAAGATGATGTTGTCGTCGGGGAGATAGCAGGCATCGTAGTTGTCTACGTCGGGCTCCTCAACCAGCGGAAGCTGCCGGAGGTCGCTGCCGTCGGCGTTCATCTCGAAGATCCGCCAGGGGCCCTTCTCACTGGGCATCGAGAAGAGCATGCGGGTCCCGTCGAAATGCAGGTCGACGTCACCCACGAACTCCCCGCCCTCAGGCCGGAAGATCGTCGTGAGCTCCCCGTCAGGGCTCACGGGCGACAGGACGGCAATTTCACTATCGTATCCCGTCTTGGGCAAGTCGGAGTTGCTCTGCCAGTTCTGCGGCAGCCCCAATCTGCCCGGGTTACGCTTGATGAGCAGCAGGCGCTCGAAGTCGAGCAGAGGGTTGTCGAGGAGGGCCTGGTTGAGGTGGGCGAGCACCTGCTTCGCCTCCGCCGTTGCACTTGGATCGTTCCGCTCGACCTCTGCCAGCACGCCCGGGAGTCGGTCGAGGGAGGCGAGGTACTCCTCGCCCCGGCTGTACCGATCGGGGAAAGCCGCGGTGAGATCCTCGATGGCGCGCCTCATCGCCTCGACATTGAACTGACCGAGCTGGGCGAGCGCCACCCGAGTGCGGCTGTCCTCGATCTGCCCGAACCACTCTCCCTTCGACAGGTAGCGCAGGATGTTGCCGGTGAGGCGCTCGAGGTTCCCTCGGTGGGCGTTGTCCGGCAGGCCGTAGTACGGCAAGCGCCAGCCCAGGGCGATGATGCGCCCGTTGCCGTAGGCATACTCGACGAAGGGGCGCTCACCCGCATCGGGATGGGCATTCCCGATCAGCACGCCGCCGCTTGGGCCGCCGCTGCCGTGGAAGTCGCTGAACGCGGGATAGCCGGCGCTCGTGAGCCGGATCGGCGCTCCGCGCTCGAAGCCGGCGTAGACGGGGTGCTCGGCAGCCGCTCCGGGGTGGAGGCCTGCCACGAAGTCGTCGTTGCCGGCCTGGCCCAGGCGAACGCCCGCGGCCTCGAGGCCGAGGGGCTGCACATAGGAGAGGGCAGTGCCGGATAGGAACAGGCCGTGGCCGGCCTCCAGCCAGTCCAGGAGCGCTTGCTTGACCTTCGCGCTCTGCATGCCGCCCGGGAGCGGGCCGGCCTCGCAGTGCCACCAGATGACCTTGACGTCGCCAGGCAGGGCGAGGCTGCCGTCGGAGTCGAGGGACAGCTCGCGCCCGCCGAGAACCTCCACGCCCAGTTGACGCGCCGCGGCTTCGCCGCCTGTGGGCTCACCCGACGGACGGAGCACGCCGAGGCCGTCTACGGGGCCCTGGGCGAGTCCTGTCCCGAGACATAGCGTGGGTGCAAGTCCAATCCATAGAGCCCTCAATTGCTTTCACCGTGTCGCTGGTTTGGCTTGCCCGCAACGGCAGGCACACACAGGGCTATCTTCGCTGGTGGCACGGCGAACTCCTCGACACACCGTAGCGCGCAGCGCCGGTCGCGTCAACTATCAAGACCGTTGCGTTGAGCAGCCAAGCAGCGTACACTGAGGGAGGAGCAACGGCATCGCGGTTGAAACCGCTCCTACCCCCCGCCCAGCGCCTTTACGGTGATTGGCCGATGCTCATGGAGCGCACCCATTCTCAAGAGCCGATCTGCAATCGTGGACTTCCATCTGAAGGCACTCGCATGGTCCGCCGCGCACACAGCTTTCCGGCGGCGCTCCTTGGAGTGCTTGTCCTTGCGGCAGGTAACGGTTGGGGCGCCAAACAAGCGCAGCCTGCCAGTAGAGGAGAGCGCGGATTACCAGCAGGAGGGAACAGAACCCTGGCTACCTCGGATCGCGTGCATCTTCTATTCTGGCAGGAATCAGACATCCTCGACGCGGAGGGCGTCACCTTGGGCGCCCACCCGTTCGGCGACGATCGCGTCGAGGTTCTGCTGGAGGCTGAGACCGAACGGTCATCGCTCTGGTACATGCCGACCGACGTGGTTGCCGTCGAAGAGGGCTTCCGCATCTACTACCAACGCGTCGAGCGTGAGCAGCCGGAATGGGTCCATCAGCGTACGTGGTGCATGGGCGTTCTGAGCGATGACGGCTTCCACTTGCCCGATCTGGAGCTGCATGAGCAGCCGTGGGACGGTCCGGCGAACGTCGTCCTGCAGCGCTCGCCGCACCAGCCAACCTGGGGCGGCTTCAACGTGTTCCAGGTCGCCCGTGCCGGAGACTCGGGGCTCAAGCTGCTCTACTGGGGCCAGCCGGAGAGCGGCTCCGCCGGTGCCATGGTCGCGACGTCGCCGGACGGGATCCACTGGCAGAAGGACGCACGCGGCACGGTCTTCACCGAGCACAATGACGCCTACACGTTGGTGCGCAGTGCGCACAGCGACGAGTTCCTGCTCTACCAGACCCACCTGAAGCCGTGGCCGGACAAGCCTCTCCCGGACAACATACCCGGGCGGCGCCGAGTGATCAGCCTGCGCCGGAGTCCCGATCTGGTGAGTTGGTCGCCCCAGGAGATCATCCTCGAGCCTGACGGCCTGGATGTGGACACTGCTGAGTTCTACCTGCTGAAGGTCTTCCGCTATGCCGGCCGGTATGTCGGGCTCCTGATGAAGTACTTCGCGAACCCCGAGCGCCCCAACAAGCACAGCGATCTGACAGCGATCGAGCTCGTCCTCAGTCAGGACGGCGTCGCCTGGCAACGACCGTTCCGCGATACGGACATCGGTCTGTGGACGTACGCGGACCTGTTCGAGTACCAGGGCAGCCTGTGCGCCGTTGCCCACCGGGACAGGCACCTTGTCCTGGCGCGCATGAGGCCCGACGGGCTGGCCTCGGTTGGCGCAGTCGGCCCCGGCAGCTTCGTTACACGACCCTTCACGATGCCGGCCGCCGGACTGCATCTCAACGCCGACTGCAGCGACGGCTTCATCGACGTCGAACTGCTTGGGGACGGTGGCGTGGTCCTGGGGACGTGCCAGTTCGAGGACGTTGACGGGGCCAATCTACCACTCCAGTGGCAGAACGCACCGACTGTGGTCTTGGCAGGCCAGACCGTCCGGCTGCGCTTTGCTCTGGCGCGAGCGCGGGTCTACTCGGTACTCGCCGCTC
>CBFDAZ010000350.1:0-6036 GCA_965602825.1 uncultured bacterium | reverse complement strand
GTCGCGCACCAGGAAAGTGGCGCCAAGCGCCATACCCGCGGCCCACACCAACACCAGCAGGAGGCGAGGTGCTGGCAGGCCGCGGTCTCGTCCGGGCGTGACGGCAAGGGATTGCGTCCGTGGCGCGGTGTCGGGCCGGGCCCTTGAGAGCTGAGCAACGGCTTGCAGGGGCTGGACCATCTCCGGGGGCACGGCGGCGGGCGTCGCGGCCAGTGACTCGGCGGGCAGGAGCGGGACACGCACAGCCTGCGTGTTGACTTGCAGTGCCTCGGCGGCCAGAGCGGAGATCGGCACCAACCAGAGCGTGGCGAGTGCGCCACGCCAGAGCGAGTTGGCCAAGGCGCTCGAGTAACGCCGCACAAGCCCCGCTCCCAGCCCAAGGAACAGGCTCAGGCCAGTTGCCGACATGACTGCACTGAGAAAGAGATCAGTCATCGCCCTCCATCGCCTCCCGCTTCGCGATCAGCGCCTTCAACTGTCGCAAGACATCCGGCGTCACTGCATCCACATCCAGGAACGCCGCCATAAGGTCCTTCGGTGAACCACCGAACACTCGCTCCAGCACGTCCTCCAGCATGCGGCTCCGGACCTCTGTTGCGCCGTCGGTCGGCCGGAAGACGTACGTGCGGTCGCGGGCGCGGTGGGTCGCCAGGCCTTTCTGTTCGAGATTCCTCAGGACGGTCAACACCGTTGTGTACCGCGGTCGCTGCCTCGCGGGGAACTCGTCAAGCACATCGTAGACGGTTGCCTCACCCAGCCGACAGAGCTTGTCGAGCACGTCGAGCTGCAGCTCGCCCATTCCCGTGATGCGATTGCTCCTCGGCATTCTTGGTCTCCTGTTCATAGTACTATGTTCGTAGTACTAGGAACAATACACTATGGAGCATTGCCTGTCAAGTCGGCTCTGCCAACAAGGTGGCCGACCTGCTCGGTGTTACCGCTCGAGCCGGGCCAGAGCCTTCTGAGCCTCCGCGGCCTTCTGCGAGCCTGGCGATAGCTCGATGACCTTGCGGAACTCGCCGGCTGCCTGTTGCAGGTCTTTGAGCTCGATCAGGACCCATGCGAGGGTCCAGTGAGCCTCTACGTGGTTGGGATCTGCCTCCAGGGCGGCCCCCAGTTCCACTGCCGCTTCCTGCCATCGGCGCGCTTGTTTGAGGCGCAAGCCCTCCGCGTAGTGCTGCTGCGCGGGCTCGGTGTCCGCACTGGCTGGTTCGGAAGGCTGCACAGGCGTACGGCTTCGGGGCAGCCGATCGGGCAACAGGTCCTCCAACGCGACGCGCAAGGCCTCAACGGCCAGGACCTCTTCCTCCCTGGCCAGCTCGATGAGCTGCGCCGCCTGCTCGCGGACGCCGGCGTCGGGGAAGTTGCGGGACATCGCCTCGAACGACTGCGCCCATGAGGCGATCTGCCCCTGGGCCAGAGTCGGCCGCATGCCCCCCAGAAGCTCAACCTCGGCCGCGTAGTGGTGCGCGGCATCGGCGAAGCTGTCGTGGATGGTGGCGTGTTCGGCCAGGATCGTGCTGGCTGCCTGCCTGGCACCCTCAATCACACGCGCCAGTGTCTGCGTCTGGCGAGAGCCATCGCGGCCTCCCACAGTCCGCAACGTCTCGGCCCACGTATCGTAGGCGGCCAGACCGAAAACGAAGTGCTCGTGCACTTTCTGCTCAGCCGGCCAGTCCGCGAACTGCACGGTCCGGGCGATGATGGCCGGGCAGTCGAGGTCGGGCGGCTGGGCATTGGGTTCGAGCGCTACAAAGATGACCTCGTTCGCGGCGCCGGTTGGCCCGCTGTGGAGCTCGAAGGGGAGAACCTGGTACTCGGTTCCGGACACATCGTAGCGGTTGAGGTACATCTTCTGTCCGTCAGGGTCATACCCGCAGATGATGTTGGCCGCGGAGTCGTTTGACGCGATGACCGGCCGGCCCCGATCGATGCTCTCGCAGATCGCGGGCCACGCTTCCGCCGGGGTGCGGAAGCTGCGTCTCTCCGCCCGCGCACCGGCCGCGGCCGCCCCATTCACGACAACGTCCTCCGGCACTGCGCACCGGGCGTTGTAGCTGTACGTGCGCGGGGCCCAGGCAGTGGCGAAGGCCGCGCCGGAGGCGACCATCAACTCCTCGTACCTGATCGGTGACCCCAGGGTCTCCAGAACGGCATGCAGGGCCGCCATGTAATGGGAGTACTTCGCCGAATCCCAACCAATGCTGGGCACGCCCTCGATGATGACTGGATCGCCTGCTACGGGGGGAACGGCCAGCACGCAGGCGGCGATGGCAAGTGCCGGCATTCGGAGCGCCATCGGCAGACCCTCCCTGCTGCAGCGACGGACGCACGAGTCGTCACCCTCTACAGACGCTCGGCAGGGCGAGACAGTTACGCCGGGGAGGCATGGCGTACGGCGGCTGAGTGCCGGAGCAACCGTGCATGCTGCGTGGCGGCACCCGGAAACGATGAGGATAGGACGGCCGCAGGCTGGAAGCCTGCGCCACGCAAATCTTCGAAGCAGCCATGCATGAGCGCGGGCTCACCCGGAAACCAGGAAGATAGGCGTTCTGCCGGCGCCTTCGGGGCCGCTACGCCGACGGGCCTGGAGACCCGTCGGCACGGGAGAAGCGCAAATCTCCGAGGCAGTTGGCCATGTCCCGGTGGGGCACCCGGAAACGATGAGGATATGACGGAGTCGGGTTAGGAAACCCGACCCACGAACGGCTGGAACGGCGCGGGTCAGGAGATCCGCGGGCACGGGTCAAACGCGAGGCTTCGAGGCAGACTGAGTGACAACGTGCGATATCGGGTGTCGCGGGGGATGACGCGCCGTATGCCGCGCTTCAGTGGCCCTCATCCGTCGAGGTGTTGACCGGGCCGAAAAGCTGGAACTCCCAGATCGACGGGCCTTCGGTCGTCTCGAGCAGGTGGAGCCGGATGTGCCCGGCCGTCACTGGCGGGAAGCTGATCTCGAAGCACTCGCCGATGGTAGTGCCATCGTGGAATGGCTGCCACTCATCGCCGCGTTTGGCCTGAAGCTCAAAGCGGCGCACGCGGCCGTAGGGCTCACTGATGAAGGCGCGGCCGAGGACGTGTGGTTCACCCAGGTCTACCTCCAGCCACGCCTCGTGCGTGCCCCAGTCGCACCCCCAGCGAGTCGCGTCATCGTCGTCGATGGCTTTCTCCGGGCTGAACTCCGCGTCATTCTGGTAGACGTTCGAGGCCGTGGCCTTCTTGCCGAAGGCGAGTGAGCCGGACGGGCGCCGGTCAATGAGCACTGGAATCTCGTCCGCGGGCCCGTCCAGCTCGAGCTTGACGATGGTGTCCAGCCGGTCGCGGTGCTCCGGGGGCACACCCACCTGGATGCCCTCGTCCGTCTGCGCAACAGTCGCCTCGCCGCCCGTGAGCACCGAGTGACCAGTGACCTTGGGCGCGATCGGCGGCAGAGAGACCGTGTCGGCAGGCCAGCGTAGGATGTGGAGATAGACGAGGTTGTCTTTGCGCGTGGAGCCGCCCCACCACACGCCGCCGGGAAGGGCGAACTGGCCGTAGTACGCCTCCTGCGAGCGTCTCCTGTGGTCGGGAGCGACGAACGGGCCGCCGCGTGTCTCGTAGATGCTTTCGCCATACTGCTCCAGCCAGCGCCCGATCTCGCGGAAGCGCTCAGCCTGGCGCGGCTCGATGCGCCCGTCCGGCATCGGCCCCGTGTTGAGGGTGAAGTTGCCGTCTCCCGTGGCGCATGACACGAGCATGCGGATGCACTCGTCGAAGGAGCGCATCTCGTCGTCGGGCCTCCAGGCCCACTGCCTGGTGAGCGTGCAGTTACTCTCCCAGGGGCGCTCAGCCTGGAAGAAGCCGATGCGGTTCTCGGGTGTATCGTAGTCGCCGGGCAGCCCGCAGCGGTTGTTGATGATCAGGTGCGGCTGAAGGCTGCGGGCCATGTCGAAGAGCTTCTCTGCGTCCCACAGCCTGGCGGCGTCGGGGTGCACGCCACGCAGGTTGTCGAACCACAGACCATCGATCCGGCCGTAATCGGTGAGCAGCTCGCGGACCTGGCCATGCAGGTACTGAATGTAGCGCTCGTGGTGTTCCCCGAGGTAGTCGGGGTGGTGCCAGTCGGGCTGGGAGTAGTAGATCATCAGCCTGATCCCCGCCGCATGGCAGGCGTCGGCGATCTCCTTCAGCACGTCGACCTTCCACGCAGACTCGGGACCCGTGCTCCGGTGGTCGGTGAGCTGCGTATCGTAGAGGCAGAAGCCGTCGTGGTGCTTGACCAGGAAGATGAGATACCGGGCTCCGGCGTCCTTCACGACATCGATCCACTCGCGCGCGTTGAACTTGTCCGGCTTCCACTCCTTGTAGAGGTTATCGTAGACATCGGCTGGCGTGGCCCCCCTGCCTCCCTTGACGCCGGGCCGGATGCCCCACGGGGGCTCGCCGCGTGACCAGCCGATCTCCTGGCCGGTGAGCGACACGGGGCCCCAACACATGAACAGGCCGAAGCGCATGTCCTTCCAGGCTTCGACGACGTGAGGGTCCGCTTCCAGGTGCTCGCCCTGCGAGGCTTCCGACGGCGGCGGATCGCCGGCTGCCGGGAGGGCGCATAACGCCAGCAGAAGCACCGCCGCGAGGATCGACAGTGTGTGGACGGAGACCACAGCCTGGTGCGCTTGATGAGTCTTGGAAGGCAGTGACTGGTTGAAGACCGAACTCATGACCTTGCCGCCTTGATACCCAGCATCGCCTCGCCGGGCTCGGGTTGGTGCGAGCCGCTGCCAACGGTCTGGGTCGCAAGGGGCATTCCGAACGGCAACCCCGGTGCCCTCCCCCCGAGAGGGTCCGCATTGCCCGCATCTTGCGGTGCGCGCGCCGGGCCGAGGGGACGACCACCACCTCGGGGCCACCGCAAGGCAGTCCAGTGGGCGAGGGCGCCCCGCGCTCCCAGTAACGGCCGACCTCAGCTAGGCCGCACCCCTCTACGAGGGGCGCCAACGCTTCCTCGACCTCCCACGGAGTTCACTTGGACCCAGGCCGCGGGTGCCAGACGACTCGCCAGGGCCCTTCCGCGGCCGGCGCGGCCTGTGCCGGGCGAACACACGAGCGTCTGCCAACAGGTAACGACCGGGTCACAGAGAAACGTACGAACGCCGAAACACGGAACCGCGGACCCCAGACATGGAACCGCGACCCCAGCGCCGTGTTAGACGGTATGAATAGCTATGAAGCGCGCTTGCATCGCCGGAGTCCTGCTCTCCCTCCTGGTGTCGGTAGGCGGTGACGCACAGGCCCCACAATCGGGCCCTACATGGGGGTTCGTCAGCGCCGTGGCCGGGCCGAATATCATGTTGGACGACGGGCAGCTCCTACGTCTCGCGCCGACAACCAGGATCACCCGAGCGGACGGGCAGGCAGCAGCACGGGAGGACATCTGGCGGCACAAGAAGGTGGTCGCCACCTTTGCCGCCGATGGAACGGTAGCCGAGTTCCGTCTGTTCGCGCCCAGATCCGCCCAGGAGCATTATCTGAGCAACCTGGCCCCCGTTCGCGGATCGGCGAACGTGATGACCGTGTCCATCGGTGGGGAGCCCAGATCGCGCTCGATGGCGCTGCTCCGAGTCACCTACAACCGGCCGGCGAACTGGACGCAGTTCCGTTCCGAGGTTCGCTATGACCCCGCAGGGGCGGGCGCGGCGCCCGCCGCCGCGCGGTTCATGCTCAAAGACAGCTTCGGCGACCTGATCGTGGACCGGGTGATCGCTGCCGGCCAGACCGACCAGCTCACCGTCGGCCTCGACGCGCAGGCAACGGACCGGCTGACCCTTGAGGCGGCCCCGGCGGGCGAGGGGCAGTTGCAGCAAGACTGGTGCCTCTGGCTGGACCCTCACTTCGTAACGCCGGTGTCGAGTACCGCGGCGCAACTGCTCCGCAAGGACAGCCCCGAGCGCCTGGTGGAGGCACTAACTCAGGCACTGGGCGAGACGAGGACCGACGGCCTGGCCGTGGCGCATTTCACGCCGATTGGCGTGTCGGCCGACCAGTTCTACCTGCAAG
>CBFDAZ010000349.1:0-6041 GCA_965602825.1 uncultured bacterium | reverse complement strand
GGAAGCCCTGGCTCTCCCACCCGGTCCCGGTGTCCGTTCGTACAGTCGCCCATTGCGCGTCATCGTGGCCGGGTGCGAACCATTCCTCGGGCGTGCCCACGTCGCCCTCGTCGATCGCGAAGCGCCAGACGGGTGGGAGGGGGCGGACGAGGACATTCGCCGTCTCCACTTCCTCCATCTCGCCGTGGGTGCGCAGGTCATCGCGCCACTGCTTGAGCTTCTGGTCCACGTCCGGCAGACCCTCGTAGATGTGGGTCAGGCCTTCGCGGCGGGCGATCGCCTCGAACCGGTCGATCAGTTCGCCGTAACCCGGGCCCACGAAGTCCGGCCCGCGACAGAGCTTGACATAGATGATCGGCAGCCGGGCCAGCTCAACGCGGCGCAGAATCTCCTCGTTCCCGGCGCGCCGCTCGGCGAGATCAAACAGGGCCGTTGCGTTCTCCAGGACCTCCGGGGAGAGGAACGCCGAGTCCATGGGGTAGCGAATGCCGCCTTCGGGACTCGCCAGGCTTGCCTGGTGCTCAACGGCCGTCCGTCGAAGAAGTTCATTGTACGCGACGATCTGCGGCGCGGCGGCTCCATAGTATCCCCAGATGAAGTCCTGCATCAGGTCCCAGGTGTCGAGCGACGGGTCCCACAGCAGCTTCGCGATCACCCAGCACCGCATCAGCTCTCGCTCGGCGGCGGGGCTTTGGTAGGCGCCCTGCTCCATCACACCCCGCACGTTGTGGGCCGCGAAGTACCGGATGTTCGCGGCGATGGTGTCCATGTTCGGCATGGGCGCGGTGTAGTGGCTGAAGTTGACGCAGTAATCCCAGATGTGGATCCGGTCGTGGACGGCGGCCCACCCGAGCAGCGCCTCGCTGAAGACCTCGCTCTGCTCGGCGGGCGTGAACGGGTGTGACCACATGCACCGGTCGGTGCAGAGGCGGATGGCAACGTTCTTCCGCGGCCGAAGGGTCTTGGGCGGCTTGACGGTCTCCAGGTAGGCGAGTGTGGAGACGATCTTGTCGGGATACTCCCGCTCGACGGCCTCCGCAACGGTGTTGACGAAGTGGAGAAGGCTGCCGGCGTCCGTCCCCTCTGCTTCGTCGATGGCCCGGCATCCGTCGCAGACGCACGATCCGCCGCCGTCATTCTTCGAGACGCTGATGATCTCCGCGATGGGGTTGTCGTTCAGGATCTGCAGAACTCGTTCCGTCGTGAGACGGATGGTGTCCGGGTTCGTCAGGCACAGCTGGCGGGGGATGCGCTTCCCCTCCTCGTTCTGCATGAAGTACTCGGGATGCTCCTCGAAGTACTCGCCGGGAGGCACGAGGGTGTTGAAGGTATGCACGAAGAGGGCGTAGTCCATGCGCCCGCCCCATTCTTCGGGGACCGCGGCGGACGGCGCGTTCGTCCGGTTGCGCAGCGACCACGTGCCGTCGAAGGCGTCGTGGTAGAAGGGGTCGCGGATCTCGAAGATGGGCACGTAGCTTCTGGGGACGGGCTTCACTCGCACCGTCGGCCGGCGTGGGATGCGGCTAGCGGTTCGGGTGTACCACCGGCAGCCGAGGTCCTCCTCGAGAAACGCGTACACGGCGTTGATCGGGCCCCGCTTATTGCCGCCCACGAGGAATACACGGTCCCCAACGATGCCGATGCCGTAGCCTTCGTTGCCGAGGTCCCGGTCGGGCGACCAGCCTGATTCGCGGAGGCGCGTTGTGTCCCCAACGCTGATCTCGGTCGCCCGGACGGGCGCCGGTTCACGGACGACCGGGAACTCCGCTCCGGTCATCTCATGGAGCCACTGCGCCAGGTCCTCGGCCGCCTTCGCCTCCTGTGCTGTGGGCTCTTGGGGAACCACGATCGCATACTCCGTGCGGCTGCTGGTGGCCAGGACCAGTTCGCCTGCAGGCTTGCCAGTGGGCTTGAGTGAGTTGCGCCATTGGCCCCAGGTGGTTCCAGCGTGCCCTGCACCGACCAGGAACAGCAGAGCCAAGCCTAGCGGGGGGGCTGTGACGCCGCACTTGAGGATCATGTCGTCGCTCCGCAACGTCTTGGGTTGTCGCACGTCGGCTGTCCCGTTCGACGGGGCCGCGAGCATGCCCTGCGGGAGCGGATCGTTCGGGGGAGGTGGCCGGCGGGCTGAGGCGGGGTCTGGGACGACGGAGAGGGTGATAAAACAGGACAGTCCCCTTTTTTCGGTGTCGTTCGTTGTCCGTGGCCCAAGGGGCGGAGCTGGAGCTGGAGCTCCGCCCCCGCCAACGGCCCCACCCCCAGCCTTCCGAGCAACGGGCACGTCGTGGTGACGGATGGCACGATGCGGCTGGACCCGGGTATGCAGGGATGGCGGCGTGTAGGGCTGAAACCGGGATGGTGCCGAGCGGCAAGGCATGATGCCGCGAGTTCGCCGTCAGGAGTTACCCGCTCATGAGTACCCTCGCCTACAAGCCGACAGCCGCGGACATCATCTCCCGACTGTGTCTCCTGCACGAGCGCAAGGCCCGCGACCGCATCTTCGCTGTCATGGAGGTGCCAAGCGAGGCCCTGACGCGTTTCGGTGAGCAGTACAGCCACGGCTACTGCGATTACCCGGACCCGTCGGAGCGGATTGCGTTCTGGGACGCATACCTGCGGGAGCGCATTGCGGTCGAGGACGATTCGCTCCCGAGCGCCTACCTGAGTGAGTTCGACCAGGGCCTGTATGGCGGGCTTGTCGGGGGACAGGTGCAGTTCATGGCCCACCCCGAGAACGGCTGGATCTCCTCGATGGTCGCGCCGCTTCTGGAGGATTGGTCGGGGTTCGAGGCGCTTGAGTTGGATGAAGCTCACCCGTGGCTCGAACGCTTCGCAGCGCAGACCGGAGCTTTCACGACCGCGGCGGCCGGCAAGTTCGGCATCAGCCACTTCATCCTGATTGACGGCCTGAACTTCGTCTTCGAACTCGTGGGCGCCACGCGGACGTACATGAGCCTCATCGAGCGCCCGGAGTTAGTGCGGCGGGCAATCGACCTGGCCTTCGAGGTGAATGTGTCCGTGCAGCAGAGGTTCTTCAACCTCGTCCCGCTGTTCGATGGCGGCACCTTCAGCAACATGGTGCAGTGGATCCCGGGCCGGATCGTCTCCGAGAGCGTAGATCCGTTTCACATGACATCGGTGGACTACTTCGAGGAATGGGGACGGGAGCCAGTCGAGCGCATTCTCAGTCGGTTCGACGGCGGCGTCCTGCACATCCACGGCAATGGCCGCCACCTGTTGGAGGCTGTGGCAAAGATAGAGGGCCTCAAGGCCATCTTCCTGGGCGACGACCACGGCTTCCCGCTCGCCTTCGACGTCCTGGGTCAGCTCCAGGCCCGAACGGGCGACGTGCCCCTTGTCGTGGAGGCCGAGTTTGATGCCTTCACGGAAAGGCTGGAACGCCACGAGCTATGTGGGGGCGTTCTCTACAGGATTGTGGACGCGCCGTCCGCGGATGCGGCGAACCGCTGGATGGAGAAGGTCAGGGAGTATCGGCTCTAGCGGGCCAAGTAGCGACTGAGGTGTATGGATCGCTCACGGTCGATCCAGTTCGAGCAGGAGTTCGTACTCCGCCGGTCCAGAGGGCCGAATGCCCACCGATACGTAAGTCGAGCAGTCGTCCGCATGGGTCGCTGCCTTCACCTCGTCACCGTTCAGTCTGACCGCCGGAATCCGCGGAAGGCCGCGCACTCGACAGACCACCGCAAATCCGTATGACATGGCGTCCCCTGCATACGCCACCTTGACCCGGATCGCGTTGGGGGCGAGGAACTCGCGTGTCAGGGCGGTGAACGCCTCCCGGTTCTGCCATACCTCGACCCTCGATGCGCGTCGCTCGGCGGCATTGCTGCCGGTTGCTCTTATCGAGGTCAGGAAGTCGCCGGCCAGGATGCCATTGGGGTAACCCGGGCCATGCTGCCAGGGCGATCTGATGTTCCCCGTGTTGAGGAGCGCCTGGATGACGGCCAGCCCGCTCGCCGCGGTCTCGGGCGGGCTCAGAGCAGCGTGGTTCACCTCAAGCCCAAACACCAGCGAGTGGAAGTGCTCGTAACAAGGCCCGCAGAGGAAGTTGTTGTAGTGGCTGGCCTTCCTCACCGAGTGGAGCAGGAACGGATAGCCTCGCCGGGCTGCTGCCTCGACCATCGCCATCGCGAGACTGCTGTAGATGAACGCATCTTCGCCGGCGACGCGCGTGTTCGCGATTACCAGCGCTTCGCCATCCTGTGTTCCGCCCCAGCTATGGACGTCCATGACGGCGTCCGGCTGATACGTGCGCCCAAGAGTGCCGATGGTGCTCTGTTCCGTGTCGGAAAGCCCGTCCGTGGGCGCCCAGAATTGCTCTCGCACGCACCCATCCGGATTCGCGACCGGAACGACGATGACCCGTTGCCGCCGCCTGGTTTTCAGAGCCTCTCCAGACACCAGCCACTCCAGCAGAGCGGGACCCACGACTCGAGTGCCGAACTCCTGGCCGTGTCGGCCGCAGACAACCAGCGCCACTTGCTTCTCGTCATCGGCGACCCTGTTGTCAGTCACGAACGCCGCCCTGATCGGGCGACCTTCGGGCGATGCTCCGAGCTTCTCGACCCGCACTATGTCGCAGTGCTTCTCCGCGATCCGGTCGACACTCCGATAGATGTCGTCGAACGAGGGGAAACCGTGGGTGCTCATTGACCTTGCCCTTCCCGGTAGGAGGCGGGAGTCGTGGCCGAGATCGACTCTGTGGCATGTGGCTGGTCGTGACGTTCCGCAGGCTATCCCTGCAGGGGGTACGTCCCGAACTCAAGGGCCGCCTCGACCATCGCCCGGTAGTTCTCAACGGGGACGTACTCGGGCACGCTGTTGGCGGAGCCAAGGCAGTACCCGCCGCCGGGTCCCGCCTGTCTGAGGCGGAGCTTCACCTCGTCTCGGACCTCGGCGGGCGTGCCGCGGGGCAGCGTGTAGCATAGATCGATGTTCCCCAGCAGGCAGAAGGTGTGGCCCCAATCGCGCTTGAGTTCCACGATGTCCATGGCCTTCGGCTCGACCGGGTGAATGGCGTGGAACCCGACATCCTCGAGATCGGGCAGGATCGGCCTGATGTCACCGTCGGAGTGGAAGAGGATCGGGAGATCGTGAGCCCGGGCGATGTCCACGATCTGCCGGTACCACGGCAGGATGTGCTCGCGGATGAAGCCCGGCGCGAAGAACAGGCCCTCGGTGTAGGCCAAGTCATCGCCCACCCACAGCGCGCCTACGCCCGGCGACTCAGCGGCGACGGCAAACATGTGGGCGATCAGCTCGCCGACGCGGCTGTAGACCTGCGCCACCAACTCGGGCTGATCGTAGATACCAAGGAGGAGTGTCTCGGTACCCATGAGTTCAACGGCGAACTCGTGCATCGAGCTGACGACCACCATCTTCATCCCGGGCGGAAGCAGGGGCGAGTATGTCCGGAGGGACGAGGTGTCGAGGCTGTCCTTGGTCGGCCATTCGTGTGCCTCGAAGTCCGCCGGTGAGGTGATCACGCCCGCCTTCTCGCCGCGCCACTGCCTCTCCTCGGGCTCGTCTGAATAAACGCTGCGACGGAAGACGGTGCGACGGAAGCCCTCGCGGGGCTGGCGGCCGGCCGGGTTCCAGTTGTAGTGTGGCCACGCGGTGATGAAGTCGTATCCGGCCCGACGCCAGAACTCGATTGCCGTTGCGGGGCCATCGATCGGGCGACCCAGGTAGGCGGCCATCACCTGGGGATGGACTGCGAGTTCCGCGATCGGTACTCGATCCGGCTGACCTCGGAAAAGCGCTGTACGGAGTCGCTCGAAGTCGGGTAAGGGCTCCGCCATGGTGGTTATCTCCTTCGTCAGGGACGTCGTCGGACCGTCGGCGGCCCCGGCTGATTCGGCTATAGTGCGCCGATTTCCTCCGCTGCTCCTGCTGGCGCAGCGCGGTGCCTGCCCCCGGGAGGACTGGCCGGCCCTGCAGGTGTTTGCTCCCATGGGCCCAGCGGCCCTGGCGACCGCCTGTTGGCCGGGGCCCGCCTCTTAGCCCGGCGTATTCACGAC
>CBFDAZ010000348.1:0-6042 GCA_965602825.1 uncultured bacterium | reverse complement strand
GGCAGATTGCCTGACGAAGGCAGCGCAACGTGTGGGATGAACCCGACCCTTCCCCGACCGAATTCAGCTCGTCGCGGCTCTGATGGCAGCTCGCCATTCTCCCGTCGCAGAAGCTCGGCGGCTAGCGACTTCTCCCGACTCCTGCCCCACTCGTCGATGTCGCCGCACTGGCCGAGTACGACAAGTCCGCCGCCGCCACGCGCGTACGCTTTGAGCGCCTCGCATTGGCGTCGGCTGAGCATCCTGGTCTCGGGCAAGATGATCGCGTCGAGGTCGTCGAAGCTGCCGTTGGCCACGTCCTCGTCGATGAGCATACGGTGGTCGATATGTTGATCGGCCAGCTCGCGGGAGACGGCGCACGGATAGCTGGCCAGTCCCAGATAGCCCTGCTGGATCGACGCGAGCAGTCCGACATTCGTGTGAGGCCGAGCGCCGCGCAGCTCCTCAGCATTCGCTGCCAGGAACGCGTTGTAGTCAATCGCCGACTCGGCCGCCGGCCCTTCCAGGTAGTGGAACTGCCAGGCAGCGCCTTGCGCCACCCCTTCGGCGATGGCTAGGCGAGTGAGGTTCGCCTGAGCCTCCGGCGACTCCACCTCCGGGGCCGTCTTCAGCAGGGCCACCGGCTTCCCGTGCGACGCGGCGAGCAGGTAGCGGTAGTCAACGGCATTGCTGATCTTGTTGCCGTTCTCGGTTCGGGGCCCCGCGCCGTATTTCGCCTCGTCGAACACGACGTCGAGAACCTGGCTCCACAGCTCCATGTTCTCCGCGCTTCCCCGCAGCGGGCCGTACGGTTCGCCACTCCACATGCAGTAGTTGGCGGTCATGATGTAGTCGGGCTTGATCGACTGCGCATACTCCTTCGTGTCGCGCATGAAATCCCACAGCGTCCAGGCCGCGAACTTCCGCCACGGCAGCCACAGCGGGTCGGAGGCCTCGGTCGGCGGCTCGACCGATGCCGGGTCGTCCACCCGGAACATCCCGCGCAGGACCGCCGGCGAGTACGTGTCGGCCAGCCAGCCCCTGAACTTCTCCCGGCACCAGGGGCAGTAGCAGTTGCCCTGGGTCACGTATGGCCCATCGTAGAAGCTGCCGTCCGCTCCCGCCATGCAAATCAGCCGGATAAGCCCTTTGGTGTACTGGCGCACGCCGGGGCTGTTGACGCACAGGTGATAGCCCTTGCTGCCTTTGTACTCGTAGGGCCGCGGTGTGCCGTTGGCGTCTCGCTGGGTGCAGTCGATCAGATCGGCCGGACGCTCGCCGAGCAGGTCCTGGTACGTGTCCCAGCGGTTCCGCCAGAAGTCGAACAGGATGTTCTGTTCCTTCTCGTTGCCATAGCTGAAGCACGGCCCGATATAGCAGATGATTGGCGCGCCCCGGTCGTGGGCTTGCTGGACCGTGCCACGGACCGACTCGATCGCCCGTGGCAGGTCCTCTCGCGGCATCAGCCCGGTGTAGCCGGAGAAAGGCCCGTGCCAGTGCAGGAAGTTGGTGCGCGATTGCTCCAGGAAGTCGAAGAACTCCGGCGGCGTCGCCCGGTAGTGGATGATGTACCGGAGATCCGGGTAGCTCGGTACCGACGCCGGCGGCTCACTGCACGCCGTCGAAGCCACGATCAGTATGGTCAGCCAACTGAGCATGTTCCCCACCCTCTCCCCTTCACTCAAACTCCGGCTCTCGAACCTCGAACATATACACCGGCGCGCGCGGCACGATTGTCTGCATGCCGTCAAAGGAGGGCATCTCGTCGCCGACCGCCACCAGCGGCTGACGCAGCGCCAGGAGTCGGGCTTCCTGCGCGGCGCGGTAGCTCATGCCTGGGCCGACGAGCAGGAACGCGGTCAGCCTGATGTCGCGGCCGGACGAGAGCTCCGCCTGCGCCTTGTAGCGCACCTGCAGCTCGTCGCCCAGGGGGTCAGAGGCGCCCGGCGAGAGGGCATCGGGAAGCAGCTCGCCGGGGACGAAGCCGTAGCGCACCCGCTTGAGCGAGGAAGTGTCGAGCACACTGAGGCCCACGGCATCAGCCGATGCCCCGTACGACCCGGCGAAGGAGTAGTGCCAGCCCGGCAGGTGCCAGGTCTCAAGCCATCCCCGTGAGGTGCCGTCATCCTGCTGGAAGCCGACGCCCAGGGGCAGAACCGAAGCCAGCGCGCCCGGCTGCAGGCGCAGGCAGAGCGGGGAGAACTCCTTGGCCTCCAGGTTCTGCGTGAGCTTGACATGCCGGTCGAGCCGGATCAGGCGGCTGTCGGCGTAGACCGTCCAGTGATCCGTGACCCGGCAGTGGGGCATCTCCACCTCGCTGTCCAGCTCGGCAGCCTGCCCGGCGATGCCGCCTCGGCCCGGGTTGAGAGTGCCGGGGTGCGCGGAGCTGACTTCGTGACGGCCGTCCGGCAGCGTGTACTCACAGGTCACCGCGCCGGCCGGGAAGGCCGCGTAGTCCTCGCCCGTATCGCGGGAGATCAGGCTGACCAGCGCCCCGCCCCGGACCTCATCCCACAGCAGGGAGAGGTAAGCGTTCGTCGCCGCGACGTACTGCTCGTCCCCGGCGCCGCCCGGTTGCAGCTCGACGGGCTTGCCAGGAGGCGCGTCCGAGGGCCACACCCACACCGCGCCGCCAGCGCCCTGTACCGGTGCGACGTAGCGGAGCGTGCCTTGGTTGAATGCGGCCGCGATCGGTGTCCCCCGGGCGGTCATGGCGCCCACGCTCGTCACCCCGCGGAACCGGTCCTCGGCCCAGTCCGGCAGCTTCACCTCAATCGGGAACTCCGGCAGGTGTCCGCCATACGGGCTGGCCGTGAAGAGGCGAATGGCTCCCTCCGGGACGCCATCGGGTCGTCGGGCCGGCCCCGTCTCGGCGACCAGGGTCAGGTCCACCGTGAGACGCTGGTCCCACTCTTCATCGAAGCACTGGTAGCTCACCCGCATCTCCGTCGAGGTGCGCTCGATGGGCTCGCGCTGCATCGGGCGCAGGGCGATGCTCCGGATGGCGACCACGCCATTCGTGCGGAAGTCCGCCCCCGAATTCTGACGGCTGCTCATGCGCGCATGGGGCATCCGGAACACGGCCTTGGACCAGGTACCGGAGCCCCGCAACGAAACACTGCTCGTGTCACGGTAGCGGTTGTCAATGTCATCACCAAAGGTCGAGTCGTACTCCAGCATCAGCGATCCCCGACCCTCATCGAAGAACTCCACCTCCGCCTCCAGGTCATAGTCGCCATCGCGGACCCGTGCATCATCTACAATGAGGTAGACGAACGCCGGGCGGCGGCCGTCTTCCAGCTCGACGCTCTGATCGGGTATGACGCACAACTGCCCGCCGCGCTGTACCCGCTCCAGGACTCCGTCGTCGCCCTCAACAAAGCGCAGGCCGTTGCCGGCCGGCGGGTCGTCGAAGGTGATGCTCAGGTTCACGTCCGGCGTGGCGCCGGGCGGAGGCAGATCCGGGAAAGTGGGCTTGACTCGTACCGTGGCCTCGTCGTCCGGGCCCAACTCCTCAACCACGGCGCGCGCGCCGAGAAGCTCGACGGTCAGGTTGTCGGCCTTCGCCTCGCCCACGTTGATCAAGCGGACATCGACCTCGCCGGTCTTTCCGGCGATGCCCGAAAGGAGCTTGGTCCGGGTGCCGATCAAGGCCGGGGCGCGACAGACCGCCGGCCGCCAGAAGAGGGCCGTCTGGTTGTCGGCCTCCACCTCCAGCACCAGCACCCGGTTGCCGGTGGCGTAGCTCTTGTCGGCGGTGAACTGCAGCTCCAGCCTCTTGCCCTGGCCCTCGGCGAGGGTGAACTGGACCGGCTCCATCGAGAGGCCCGGGGTCTTCCGGAGGCGGATCTGGCCATTGAAGACGCCGCCGGCAAAGGCCCTGACCGTGGCCGGCGCCGTAGACGTCTCGCCGGGATGGACGGAGAGCGCCGGCATGTTGAGCCGAACCGGCGACTGGGGCGCCGCGAAGAGGGCGTGGAACTTCATGGGGAAGGTGAACCGCAGCTCGCCGTCCCTGGCTGTGAAGTCGACCTCCCTGAAGCGCCCGCTATCCGAGTCCAGCGCCATGACCTCCGCCACGGGGCCGTCGCCGACGGGGAGCCGGAACTCCACGCGGTCCCGCTCCCAGGGCAGCGTGTTCTCTGCCGAGTGCCCCCGGCCCGTTCCGCCGCCGACCGCTCGATGCTCGACGAGGTAGCCCCAGGGCAGGACGTTCGCCGCGGGGATGATGAGCGTGTTCTCGGCCTTGAGCGTCGGGCCCCGGCAGATCTCGCCCAAGGCCCCGGCCGGCAGAAGCTCCCCGGGAATGAACGACCGCAGCCATCCCTGCGGCACTTCGCCCCTGGCCGCCGATGCCGCAAAGGCCGACAGGAACTCCCTCCCGATCTCGACCTGGACGTAGCTCACGCTGCCGCCATTGGGGAACTCGCGGGTCATCACCGGCAGGTGGGGCGTGTCCGCCATCGCTTCATCCACCACGCCATCCTCGTGCTCGTAGCCCAAGGCGGTAGCCCACCAGGGCGAGCGGTCCGCGACGAGGCTCGCGCCCTCGGTGCCCTGCGCCCACTCCAGGAGCATCTCGTTGGCCCCCGGCCGCAGCGAGGCGCCGCAGTTGGGCACGAAGACCACCGTCCGCCCCTCCAGCTCCGCCTCCGTGAGCTTGCTGTCGGGGATCACGTCGAAGGAGACGCTCAGGCACTCGAGAGCCTTGATGATGCCGTACACGTCCTCAAGTCCCGAGCCGCGTTCGTGCAGGTTCCAGGTCGCCCACTCGTTGAGGATCACCGCGACCGGCTGCTTCCGGCGCTTCTCCTGGTAGATGCTCGGATAGGCGGCCCGGAAGACGCTGGAGTAGAGCTCGGTGGTCTCGTACTGCTGCTTGCCGTACTCGCGGGTCACGTCGATGATCGAGCCCTCGAACCACTCCGAATGGGTCAGGATCATGATTCCTTCGGGCAGCGTCTTGATCGCGTGGACCCACGCATACGGATACAGGAACGGGTCGCGCTCGACTCGGGCCCCCGGCCATCGCTGCTGGCGATCCACGTAACCCGGGGAGATCGTGTAGAGGAAGGTGGTGTCGGTGTACTTGGCGATCTCGCTGACCATCTTCGGGCGCTGGAACGGGTTGTTGAGCGCATAGCCGAAGGAGTACCAGCTCAGGCCCGTCAGCGCCTCCATGTACGAGACCGGGCTGACGATGGTGTTCGCCACATCGCCGGTGTAGCGCGTGGTGAAGCCGGTGCTATCCTGCACATCGGCAATCGTCTTCCCCCAACCCTCGCGCAGGCGCTCCGCCCGCAGCTCCTGCAGGTCCGCGAAGGCGCGGGTGCCGCCCTCGGCTGAGGCCTTCGTGACCCCGTCGAGGGTCTGAGGCAGCGCGTCCTGAGGCACGGCCTGGCCTGCGTACCCCTCGCCCTCCTCGCGCATCGACCAGGCCGCGCGCAGCGCCTCGACTGTACCGTACTTCCCCTGCAGATAGGCGCGGAAGTCCTCATCCGTCTCGGTCGGCTGGTAGTAGGTGACGTAGATGTTGGTGAACTTGTCGTTTCCGAGCTGAGCGAACGATGGATCGCTGCCGGTCCGCTTCAGGTACGTGGTGATGAACTCGGTGTTGAACTCCTGCGCCGGGACCTCGGCGAACTGCTTGTCGATGGTCGGGGGCTCAAGGTAGGGCGAGATGTAAAGCGGCCGGTCGGCGGCCAGCAGCTTCTCATTCTCCTCGAACGTGTTCACAAAGCCGCCGAGGCTGCCCGTGTTGTTCCAGTACGAGTAGGCGGCATGGTTGATCCCGTAGTCCGTCATCGCCCGGAGCACATGGAAGATGTGCTCCGCGTTGCCGATGTTGTCGTACGCGAATTCGGGCGTCCAACCGACCTTCTGGTACGGTTCCCCCCGGTACCACGGATAGTAGTACACGCCGACGATCGGCTCCCCGTTTGGCAGCAGATACTCGCTGATGTCCGCCACGACGGGCGTCGCGGTTGCGCTCGCGGCCAGCACTACGAGAACGGTTCCGGTGATGATCCCACGCATTGGACCTGCTCCTTTGTGCCTGCCGTT
>CBFDAZ010000347.1:0-6043 GCA_965602825.1 uncultured bacterium | reverse complement strand
GCCTGCGGGACGAACGCCACCAACTTCGTGCTCGGCGTTGCATGCCTTCCGCTGCTGCCTCGGAGATTTGGGCGCCGTTCGTGGGGGCGGAGCTCCAGCTCCGCCCCCGTGCGCCACGACGAACGAACGGGATCGAGAATAGGACTGTCCTATTCCCTTGGCATCTTCACGGTTTTCGGGCGAGCCCGCGCTCACGTCCAACTGCTCCGTCAGAAGCCAGACCGCCATCTCCGTCAGTACCGGCATCTGCATCTGCGGCGCCGATGCCCGGTTCTCCTTCTGAGTGGCCTGGCCTGTGGGCATCGTCTGCCGTGCTGACGGGCGAGCAAAAACGTGACCGGTGTCGTCAGAGATGACGCGCGCGGCGAAGTGGTCGCCTTCACTCAGCCAGAGAATGAGCCGCGAGAGCGGCCCTGTTCGAGGTGCAGCAGCGGGTCCGGAGGTGGAGCCACCTCAATCGCTATCCACCGGAGAAGCTCCGCTGCTCTGCAGCCGCCGTCGCCGCCGATTGCGGGCGCGGAGGCCCTGCTCGAGGTCGATCCGCAAGTGGTTGAAGGCCTGGCGAGCTTCACGAACTCACCCGTAGCGATCGAGGAGGAACGGGCGGAGGCCGCGGCCTGCGTGGCGGCAGTCAAGCATGCCTGTCGTTGAGCTTTGGTGTTACGGTGCCACCGGCGTGATCCGGATGAGATGCACCCGCCAGGGCTCGAAGCGGCCCTGGATGGCGCCCTCCGCCACGGTCATCGGTTCGTCCGCCAGGACGTCGCGTGCGGCCGCAATCGGGTTCCCCAGACGGAGCGTCCCGTCCACCGGCACTTCCTTGGTGTTTGCGGCCACAAGCAGCCGCTCGCCGCTCGCCTTGAGATAGGCACTCACCCGAACGCCTTCCGGCGCAGCGACCAACCACTCCTCGTTCCCCCAGTAGCCCTGGAAGCGGGCGTCATCGGCGCCGAACTCGTCCCACGCCCGCCAGACGGGCGCCATGGCTTCGAACGACCACGGCAACTCGGCGTCGTGCAGCAGTGACAGCGCCAGCCCTTCCGGCGTCGTCATGCCACCGTGCCAGTCGTAGACCAGGAAGTAGGCCGGGATGCCGAAGTTGTGCCCCATGAACTCGGCGCGGAAGGCGTCGAGCGGCACGCGCAAGGGCCGGGGCAGCCCGCACATGTGCTCACCGTCCAGGTAGGCGTCGGCAAAGGCCAGCGTAGGAAGCGTGATGCTCCCGGAGGTGTGGCAGACGAACAGCGTCTCCTTGTCCTGTTGCTCCACGATGTACCGGAAGCGCTTCATGGCCTCGCGGACCGCGAACAGCGACAGCGTCGGATGGCGCTCACCGTCCTCACCCACATACCCGCACCCGTGGAGCGCGTTCGTGCATTCCACCGGGTACGACAGGCCGTCCGAGTAGATGCCGTCGGGGCCGAAGTCGCTGAAGAGAGTCTGGATCCCATCCGCCAGGAAGTCACCCCAGGCGCTGCGAGCGCAAACCGGGTAATCCCTCTGCTTCGGCTCGCGCGTGTAGATGAAGCGCTCGGGGTGCAGGACCTCGCACTCCCGCAGGTACAGCGGGTACTCGGGCGCGGTGTCCGCGAGCTGCCACGAGTGGTACAGAATCAGCTTCAAGTTCTTCTCATGGCAGCCGCCGATCAACGACTTCAGTTCCTCCGTGTGTGAGGTGCGCGGGAAGCCCTGCCAGTCACTCCAGTGCTCGTGGCAGCCCAGGAACTTGAGGCCAAGGCCCTGGAAGTAGTCCAGGTAGGTGCCCTTGAAGGGTGGGCGAGCAAGGTCCAGGCCCTCCGGGACGTGATCCGCGCCTCGGCTGACCCGGCCGACCCCCGCCCCCGCGATCCTCACGGGCCGGCTCTGGCGCTGTCCGCCGCTACCCGACACGCTCTCGAAGCGGTCGAGGAGAAGCGTGTGGTCATCGACAGCCAGAGCCTCACCGCCCGTACCCAACTCCTCAGCCGGACGGATGGCGTCGGAGATTCGCACCTGATGGACGAGGAAGTCGCAGTCCGTGCCGCCCAACCTCAGCACCGCCTCGCTCAGGTCGACCGGGTCCTGGAAGATCGGCATGGCCGGCAGGCCCCCGACCTGCTGACGGTCGACGAAAATGCCCGGCTCCTCGCCCCAGGTGAAGGCCACGGTGTGGGTCTCGCCGGGCTGCCAGGCGAAATGGCTGCCGCACACGCAGCGCTCCTGCTCGTGCTCGCGGTACACCACACGCATCCCCCGGTCGTCCTGGTTCCAGTAGAACCACATGCCGCGCTCCGGCGCGGGACGGGCATCGGCAGGCCAGTGGAGCGTGAACAGGCTCCGGTTCAGCTCACCCTCCGCCATGGAGTCGAAGGTCGGCGTTACGGTGATCTCCAGCGTCCCGCGCTCGGAGCGAATGTTGCCGGCCGCCGGATACGTCACGGACCGGTCCACGCCCCTCGGGCTGTAGGGGGCGTGCTCGATGCCGTAGCTGGCCACTTGCGCGTAGTGCCAGTGCCGGTAGTCGCGCGGGGTCGGCTTCACCGGGCTGGCCTGGAAAGCGAAGACGTACTCGCGCGGCCGGTCGAGCTGTGTGGGCTTCCCGATGAGGTTCAGGCGCAGTGTCGTGCTCTCGCCCTCGGGAAGCAGCTCAATCGCCCGGGCCGGGTCCGCAGGTCGCCACTCCTCGTCGGTCTCACACAGCCACTGCAGCCCCCGCTCCTCGTCGCCCACCCAGACATGGTACACGAAGGGCGACGCCCAGCCCTCCTCAGGCACGGCCTGCGCGTTGAGGTGCTCGGGGTCCACCTTCACCCACACCGAGGGCTTCGGGAAATGGTGCATGAGGCGGGCGACCTCGCCTACGAAGGGGATGCTGAACGTCAGGGCCTGCAGGTCCGGGCCGTCTTTCCGGCCGCTCACCCGCAGACGCAGCTTCACAAACCCATCGAACTCCATCCGGCCTTTACACGCGATGCTCAGCCCGTCCCCGGCCTGCGCTGAGCTGAACTCCACCGCACCGTCGGCAGCCTTCGTCACCCGGACGGGCTTCGGGCGGAGCAGAACCGGAACACCCTCCATCGTCGCGCTCACGGCCATCGGGCGCGCCACTATCGGCTTGCCCAGCGCCTCGACGGCGGCGAAGAGCCCCCCGTCGGTGAAGGTGTACTCCCGCCCCCAGCAACCGATCCGCAGTGGAGCGCGGCCCTCCACGCGCAACGGCATCCAGGGCTTCAGGACGTGGTCGTCCCCGAACTCGCCGGCTGTCGAGCCCAGCCACTCGGGAACCGCCGGGGCCGCCCACGGGATGTTGGCGCTGAGTTCCGGCCGCTTTGGGTCCTGCAATGCCAGGCGGTAGTCACCGGTGGGCAGTCCCGCGAAGGACCAGCGCAATGGCCGGCCACTCACGCCGTTCGCCAGGGCCAGTCTGCCCTTCCGGACCGCGTCGCCGGTCTCGTCTACCAGCTCGACTCTCACCACACTGGTTGCGGGTGGCTTCGGTACCTCCAGACGCGCCTGTACCGTCATGCTGCGCGCCAGCGCCAGCGTCTCCACGCGAGCGTCCAGTGCTTTCACTGCCTCGAACTCCCCCCGTACGAAGGCAAGCTGCCTGTCCGTGCTCGCCGCCGTCACGCTGAGGACGTAGCCACCCCGTGACAGCTCGGCCGGTGACAGGTCAACCACTCCGGCGGCCCCCGTTGCGCTCCACACCCTTGCGCCTGTCGCGCTGCTCAGCTCCGCACTCACCGGTCCGTTCGCCGACCCCTGCACGTGCAGCATGCGGCGCCATGGCTCGCCGAGGGACGTGACCTGCACTCGGTCCGCAGCGCGGAAGATGAGGTGGCCGAAGCTGATGGGCTCGTGGAAGGTGGAGCCGCTGCCCAGCCGGCTCCAGGTGAGATTCGCCTCCTCTTGCTCCCAGCCCGCCATGGGGCGCTGTGCGGGGCTGCGGTCCACGCCGAAGTTTGCGGCCCAGATCGCACCCTCTTCCGGCTCGGTGGCCCCCAATGTGCCGAAGGGGATCAGCGCGAGGCCAGCCCATGCCTCGGGACTCTCGGTAACTTGCACCTCCCACTCGCCATTCCACGACCGATCCCTGCCGCGAGCGTCCGCCCGCGCGCCATTGGCGTTGGCGATGAACTGGAAGTAGTCGCTGTGCGTATGACCCGGGTCCAGGAAAACCTCGACGGCGTCGTCATTCCACACGGGACCATCGCGATTACTGACCTGCTTCGCGAACGGCCGCGCAGCCAGCCTGGGGACGCGCCACCCTACGATGAGCCCGGTGGTGTCCCGCGCGAGCCACAAGACGGGCTGCGCTCGGCTGAGTCTCCCGCTGTTGAGGCTGGAGAACCCGGTGAGCGCGCCAGCCTCGGGCCAACTCCCCGACGTTACGAGTGCTTCGGGCTCAGGAATGCTCTCCACAGTGGGCACGCTCCAGAATGCGCGCCCACTGGACTGGGGTGGGTCGGCATGGAGTAGGCTGCCCAGGACGGCAAGGGCACTGGCGCCGGCCAAGGAAGAGAGCTGAGTCACACGCATGGGGTTCCGATCCTCGTTCGGGTAGCTGCTCCGGGGCGGGGCGCGTCTACCTTCGGGCTCGCCCGGCCTGGAACCTCTCCGCGGAGCATGCCGGGAGGACGTATCGGGCGCGAAGTCAGCAGCAGCGCGATGCCCTCACCACGCAAGATGCGTGACTTCGCGCGCGAGCCCATGGGGCCGAGGCGCACACATGCTTGAGCTGTGCGGGGTCAGGGCCTCTTCGACCAACGCTCGGCTTCCCGGATCAGACGCCGCGCCTGCTCCTCCGTTGGGCAGTACGTACGGATGAACAGATGCTGCGGGCCGAGGTACTCGAGGGCGGTTCCCACCTCGTCCGGCGTCAGGTGCAGCTCCAGGCCTTTTCCTGCAGCCTGGATCTCCCGCAGCATGTCCATGTAGTGCAGTGCGCCCGGTTTGCCGGCTCCCGGCACGATCTGCAGGGCACGCAGGCCGGGTAGCTCGCAGAGGGCCGGAACGTGGGCGAAGGCCGCGATCCCGTCGACGTGGTAGATGCAGCAATCGAGGAACCGCGTCTGCCACTCGATCACCGGCAGGAACAGCTCGCGGAACATCCGCGGTGAGATCATGTAGGAGAAGTCGCAGTGGGCCACGTAGTACTTGCCCGGTGCCCAGATGTCGTTCCAGCAGGTTGACCCCTCGCTCACCTCGTGAGTGATGGCGTAGAGCTCGTCGTACAGCTCGGCCCACTGTCGCATGAGGTGGAACTCGAAGTCGCGGACATATTCCGGGCAGTCGCTGACGTCGATGAGCAGCCGCATGCTGTCGCGCAGGGCCGCCAGGGTGTCGCCGCAGCCCCCGATGGCGCCGACTCCCACCACACACTTGCCTCCTGCCCACTGAACCGCGGCCGTTAGCATCTCCCGAGCCCGGCGCCAGTAGCGGTTTTCCGGGTCGATCACCAATTCGGTGTAGTCGTAGTCTGTCAGGCTTTCGGAGACCAGGATCGGGTCCCACCACCCAGTGGTCTCATCGAGCGAGACCGGGCAGCCCAGATACGTGGGATGGGCGTTCCATCCCGCGTAGCCGCCGTTCCAGTTGGGCATGGCCGCCCCTCCATAGAACGTGCGGCGCATGGCCCACTCGCAGTAGGCAATGTGGTAGTCGATGTCGAGCCAATAGTCCTCGACCTTCTCGGGAGGCGTCGGCGGCGGTTCGTCCGGCGCATTCGAGCGCGGAGCCGTGACTGCCAGGGCACAGCGGCCAACGTCTTCCCCGGCCCACCAGGCTCTGAGGTTCTCCTTGGCTCGCCCCCAGTCGGGTTTGTACTCGAGGCTCATCTGGCAGCTCCGCGTGCATGCGGGGGCCTGGCTTCCATGCTAAGCGGCCATCGATCGGTCAGGCTGCATCGCACCAGTATCACGCTCACGATCCGATCTTCACCACCCTCACGTCCTCGGCCCAGAGCAGGTCACGCACCACGCAACGGCCCGACCCTGACGGAAGGACGGCACAACCGACTCCTGGTTGATGCCCGGTCTTAGCATCTCGGCGTTGGCGTCGTTCA
>CBFDAZ010000346.1:0-6049 GCA_965602825.1 uncultured bacterium | reverse complement strand
GTCATGATGGCGACCTTCAGTGCATTGCCCACGATGCGCGCCCGGAAGTTGATCGAGCCATGGTCCGTCGGTGCGCCCTCAACCATGACTCCGTCTTCGCCCATGAGCCATTCGGCAGGCGCGAGCGGCATGAGCCGCAAGTCCTGGCCCGCTTCCCGGATCAGCATCCTCCGGAGTTCCTGGATGTACCCCGCACCTCGGGCAGCGTCCGGGAACGCCCCTTCCGCCTCGCGCGTATCTGCCTTGACACGGGTCGCCAGGAACCCCTGGGAAGACGCTTCGCCGACCAATCGCCTCAGCCGCTGCAGGGCCGGGCTGGGATCGGCCGCGTCCTCTAGCCGCCAGGCCCGGTCGTCGGGTTCACCGACATCTTCGGCAAGGTCGTTGATCTGCTCCATCAGGTGAATGAGGTCCAGCTTGAACTCGTCCAGCAGCGCGAAGCAGAGCTGGGCGCGGTCCGAATCCGTCAGCTCCGCCTTCGCGCAGATGGCCCGGACCTCGGCCTCGGACGGCGACTCCACTGGCTGGCGAACCGCTTCGGCGAGCTGGAGCCAGTCCATCAGCCTCGAGATCGCCATCGCGAACTCGTAGCGTGTCAGCTGCCGGTCGGCCTTGAATCTGTACCCCTCCGGGTAGCCGATGATCACTCCCTCATCGACCAGCTTCTGCAGCGCATCATACGCCCAGTGGGAGGTGGGCACCGTGGCCGCGGGGTCGCTTGCGCGATGGGCGGGGCGGGCGACATTCCACATTCGGTCTCCTACGTCCTCCAGCTCGCCCCGGAACTCCGTCAGCAGGCCGAGAGCCAGAGCGGCGGTGTCGGAGGTAGTCAGCTTCGGCTCGGCGCAGATCTGACGCACCTGGGCTTCCGACGGCGCCAGGAGCAGCCTGTCGGCAGCCTTCTCCAGGTCCTCGCGTCCTGTCAGCCGGGAAGCCGCCATTGCCAGCTCGTATCGCCTCAACGACCGCCTCGACTTGAAGTCGTGCCCTTCCGGGAAGCCGAGGATCACTCCCTCATCGACGAGCTTCTGCAGCGCATCGTACACCCAGTGGGAGGTGGGCAGCGTGGCCGCGGGGTCACTGCGGCGATGGGTGGGGCGGACGATGTCCCACGTTCGGTCT
The DNA here is from genome assembly GCA_965602825.1 of uncultured bacterium. Taxonomy (GTDB): domain Bacteria; phylum Armatimonadota; class Zipacnadia; order Zipacnadales; family VGFC01; genus CBFDAZ01. The sequence continues at coordinate 4,927 of CBFDAZ010000346.1, read as the reverse complement.
CCCAGATCTTCCAGTTCGTCCCGGAACTCCACTAGCAGGCCGAGGGCCAGAGCGGCGGCGTCTGAGGTAGTCAGCTTCGGCTTGACGCACATCTCGCGGATCTGGGCCTCCGACAGCCCCGCGGGGAGCTCTTCGGCGGTCCTCTCCAGGTCGGCCCGGCCCGGCAGGCCCGAGACCGCCATCGCCAATTCGTAGCGCGTCATCGGCCGCTCGGGTCTGAACTCGTGCCTCTCCGGGTAGCCGAAGAGCACGCCTCCGGCGACGAGCTTCTCCAGCGCATCGTAGGCCCAATGGCTGAACGGCACGGTCCGGGCGGGGTCGCTGGGAGTGGGCGATGCCTCCCAGTCCAGGTGCTTCAGGAGCGAAGGCGGCAGGCCCGCCCTGGCCGCCTGAAGACGCCTGATGATGCCCGAGACACGCTTCTCATCCTCCGCCCTGCCCAGGGCGGCAGCGAGTCCGTGCGCGTGCCGCAGGCCCCTCATCGCCCACTCGTTGGGGTTCGAGGGCGAGGGCTTGTCGTTTCCCGGCAGGAGGCCATCCTCTTGCGCCGCCAACGTCTCCCCCAACCATTCAGTGCCCTTGGCCACGCTTGGATAGACCTTCGCCAACCACTGTCGGTCGCCGGTGAGGGAGTAGTGCTCCGCGAGCATTGCCAGCACGCGGCCCTGGCTGCACCAGTCATCTTCGGACAGCTTCCACGAGCCGTCCTCGCGCTGGCCATACTGGGCGATGGGTTGCGGCAGAGGCGAGTCCCACAGCATCAGCAGGCAGGCCTCGGCATCCCGATGGTGACCGCTCAGATCAAGCGCGCGGATGATGTCACGGGCGGCCTCGTGCGAGAAAGAGGCTGGGCCCATGGACGGCCGCGGGATGATGTACTTGCTCGCCTGACCGCGCACCATCATAATGGCCGCCAGGGAGGCGTTCCAGACGTCCATGGCCCCCGGCTCGGGAACGCTGATCCGGCAGCCCTGGTCGAACCACTCCCGCCAAAGGCCCTCGGCCTTCGCCAATAAGCGATCGGCCTCGATGGGCGTCTCCGGGCCCGCGGGCGCGCTGCCGCCCTGTGAGGCGACCACGAAGGTGAGTGTCTGCTCCTCGCCGGGCTGAAGCTCCAGGTGGTAGGGGATGTCGCCGACCGTGTAGAGCGACTGGTCGCGCTCGCCGCCGACGTCGACATAGTACCCGGCAGCCTCGCTTCGTTCGCCGCGCTTGACGGCCTCGGTGTCTTCCGCCGCGCCGGCCGGGAAGACCCAGATCACATTGAGGATGCTGTTCCGGTCCGGCGCATCCGTCGGCGTGATGCTCGTCACCGTCAGCCAGCCGTCACCGTTCACGTCCTTCGCCTGGAAGGGCAGGCACTTCGGCACGTGCTGGCCCCAGTCGCCGATAGGATCGACGCGCATGTCTGCGGCGCCTTCGACCTGCAGAATGAGCGGACGCTGCCCGGGCTCCGTCCAGTGGCTCTCGCAGACGCCGAGGATGACGGTGCGGCCGGCATTGGGCTCCACCTTGAAGCGATAGGTGATCGGGTCGCCACGCCAGCCGACGCTGATGTTCTTGAATGCCGGGTCACACGCCTCGTTCGGTCTGGCCCAGCCTGGGATCGGGCCGGCATTGCTCGCCAGGCCCCACTCGTTCATCGGCAGCGTGGGCTCGGCATATCCTGGCAGGCCAATCAACTGCCGGTTCCCGGCCGCGAGTGCCTCAGGGCTCAGCGTGAAGTCTGGCCCGGCTGCGGTGTGATCGACTACGAACACTGCCTCGGCAGCATCCTGCGACCGGTTGACCACCGTCGCCCGGATGACATCACTGGCCTGCGGATACGTCGGTGCCCGAAAGACGGCTGTTCGCAGCTCGCACGGGCCACAGCGGCTCTGCGCGCGCACAACGGGGGTGCACCCGCCTTCCGGCGGCAGGGGCTGGAAGGGTCTGGCCTCGTAGCCTTCGACTTCCAGGCGCAGGGCCACCGTCCCCCAATCCTCTCTCAGCGTCGCATAGCCCTCCACGGCTGTGAACCCTTGATCGGCGAGTCCCGCGATCGCCGGCACGTTGGTCGGGCCCGCCTCGCCGAGTGCCTGTGCCCGATGGGTCGGCACAGAGAGACAACCGGCGCAGATCAACGTCAGGGCAACCAAGATGCGCGAAGGCACTCACTCCACCTCCACTTGTGGGCGAATCCCGCTATGGGACTAGAGACATCCGGGATGAACCGTCAGTTGCGCCACGATCAGGTCTGGGAATCCCTCGTAGGGGCGCCATTCATGGCGCCCGGCCGTTGACGTCAAGATCGCCAGGCCCGGTCGTTCACCCCGACGTCCGCGCCTCGATGCCGTAGAGTTGGCAGTAGTCGAAGACGTCTTGTAGGTGGTCGTCGTAGAACATCACCTGGTGGAAGCCCTTGACATCGCGCGTGTCTTCGACCGTATCGATTTCGCAGCGCACTGACGTACGACACCCGCCCGCGGGCGGCGTCTGGACGTTACCCACGACCGTGCCCCGATCCACGATCAGTGAGTTCGGGCTCTGGAAGTCCACCATGGTGAACCGCTGCCCCGGCCGCCAGAGTGTCTGCACGGCGACCCCGACATCCGACTCGGCATGGCTCCGCAGGACGTACGGCATCGGGGGCTTGTCGAAACCGTCGAGTCGCGTGGCGCAGGTGCAGTGGGCCCCGATCCATCGATTGCCGGCCGAGTCCCAGACCGGGTCCTGCATGAAGCCGGGCCGGTCGAACAGGTGAGACACGTACATCAGGCCCACCGCCGCCATCAGATCCGCCTCGCAGGCGGCCGTGGTGCCCTCGTCGTTCAGCCGCGAGAAGGCCATGCACGGCGGTGTCGGAACCAGGCGTCCGCCGACCATCCCCAGGCAGTCGATGGCCACCGCGGTCGCGCTCTCCCGCGCCATCAGCTCCTTGATGGTGAAGTACGTTCTGGCTGCGTTCAGCATGTCCTGGTGATCCGGCTCGACGACCTTCTGCGCTCCGCTCGCTACCTCGTCAGCAAGCGCACGGACCTCGTCGGTCTCGGGCGTCTCGTCGAACAGCTCGTGGAACATCCGCCGAGGGATGTGCCGAACGGAAATCCCCAGAGTGTCGAGCACACTGTCCGACCGCGCATCGCCGGTCACCCGCAGTATCCGCTGCCGCCGCAGGTCGGAGGCGGTGCGTACCATTTGTAGGGCATACCGCAGCTCATCCATCTCCAGCGATGAGACGACATGGACGCCCGGCTGGCGCGAGATCTTCAGTGTGTGGCCGGTGAACGAGGTGCCAATAGGGGAGAAGATGACCGTCGGCACGCCCGCCGAGTCCGCGATCTTCTGGGCGGCGCCCCATTGGTTCATGTGGAGCAGCGTTGCTACGACCGCATCGGGCTTGCTCTCCTGCAATCGACCGATGAACGTCGATAGCGCCGCGTCGTCGTAGATCGGCTCCAGGCTCGGAACCACCCGCACTCCGGTCTTCTGCCCGGCCTCCACGAGGGCTCGAGTGAAATCCTGGCGCCGTGCCTCCACCGGATACGCCGTGCCGGGCCAGCCGAGCCAGTACTTGCCCTTTGGTCGAAGGAAGCATGCCCGCACGACCGGTTCGTCAGCGTCCCCCGGCGCGGTTTGCCCCCAGGCGAGGCGATCCAATCCGGTGCCGGCGAGCGCTGCCCCCGCCGTTGCGGCGGAGACGGCCTTCAGGAAGCCACGTCGCGACGTGTTCCCGGCACACGATCTGCAACGGTCGGTATCTAAGCTCATTCTCACGCACCTCCTGCAGACTGACCTGCCCCCATAGGTGGGGCGTGAGGGGCCTTTCCTCGGGCCCCCCCGGTGGTCCTTCGCTCCGGGAGGCCCGGAAGCGGGGCGCGATGCGGGATGGCACTGGTGATACGCCGCCGGTGTTGGTCATAGTGATGTCAGGTACGTCGCGCCCAAACACAAAGGAGTTAACTACATTGACCAGAGCTCGACACGTAAGTTACTTGACGGTCGCTGCCTCGGCCTTGGCTGCCCTGCAGCTCTGTTCGGTCCTACCGGCGCAGGCCGACGGCATTGCATGGCACGCGAGCCTTGATGAAGCCTTCGAGGCGGCGAAGTCGGGCAAGCTGGTGATGCTCAATCTATACACGCCGATGTGCGACTGGTGTGAGGAGTTGCGGAAGGTGACGTGGCCCGCCGAGGTCGTTGTCGCCAAGTCCGCCGAGTTCGAGTGCATCCAGGCCGATCCGACGGGACAGCCGGCCTATGACAAGTACAATAACGGCCTGTTCCCGCGGATTCTGTTCCTCTCGCCCGATGGAGAGATCGCGCACGAGGTCCCCGGGTTCATGCCCCCGGAGCCGTTCGCTCAGGAGATGGCCGGTGCTCAGGAGAATGCCCGGAAGCTCCGGGAGGCCAGGGAGCTGGAGGGGCAGTTCGCCGAGAAGCCCGACGACCTGGCCCTCGCCTCCCGCGCGGCGAAGCTCTATCTTGAGGTCCATGTGGATCACGCCGAGACAGCCGTGCGGCTCCTCAAGCCGGTCTACGAGGACATCGGCAAGCTCGAAGAGGACGTCCGGCCGCAGGCATCGCTCGACTACGGTGTCGCCCTGCTCATGGCTGGGCAACGGGGACAGGCGGAGACCGTCATCGCTGAAACACTCAAGCAGTATCCCGATCCGGCACTCGCCCACCGGGCCGCCAAGCTGTACCTGGACTTCGATCTGGCCGGCCTCGCCGTCGCGGTCTTTGGTCCACTCTACGCCAAACTTAGTGAGCTGGAGGAGGAGCTCCATCCGAGCATCTTGTTCGACTACGGGATCGCCCTGCTGGTGGACGACCAACTCGAGAAGGGGGCAACGATCCTGCAGGAGTCGATCGGGAAGTACCCCGAGCATCCTCGCGTCTGGCACGGGCGGTTTGCGCTTGGTATCGCCCTGGCCAATCTCGGTAAGCT
>CBFDAZ010000345.1:0-6052 GCA_965602825.1 uncultured bacterium | reverse complement strand
GCGCCTTCGGGGCCGCTACGCCGACGGGCCTGGAGACCCGTCGGCACGAACGACCGCCAAGTCTTCGAGGCAGGAGGCTGAGGTGTGGATCGCGCACTGGGCATATAGCGTGAAGTCTATGTGAGGTGCAGCGATGAGTCCACGTCCGGCGGTGTGTACGGTGGTCGTCCTGTTCGCTGTGCTGAGTCTGGCCGGTTTCCTGTACGGGCAGGATGATCCTGCACCCGCCACCCGATTCTACGTTGACCCTGACTGGACCGGTAAGCAGACCGGAGCGCCGGAGACACCGTGGGTGCGTCTTACTGAGGCAGCCTGGGACAGCATCAACAAGGCGCTGGCGGGAAGCGACGTGACCGTCTACTTCTCCGCGCGCGAGGCGGACTCCGATGCCAACGAGGCAACGACCTCGCCGATCAGCATCCTGCGCACGGATCAGTCCACCCGTCGGCTGACGCTGGACGGGATGTCACAGTACAACAGCGACGATGCCGACCCCTCGTGGAAGGAGTACGCGGGGGAGAGCCGCTTCCACATCGCCACCGACTACCCGATCGGCAGCAGTAAAGGCACCCGGCGCAGCTACGTGACTATCAGGGGATTTGGCGTCGTCGCCGGGACGGGCGGGAAGGGCGGGCAGGGCATCCATTACTGGGGCGGCGACCACGTCGTCATCGAGCACTGCCGGATCACCAAGCACCCGAACGTGGCTCACGGACCGGGCATCATCTTCGGCTATGCCTGGAAAGCGGACGGCACGCCCGAGAATGGCGGTTGCACCGACCTGGTCATCCGCAACAACGTGGTGCATGACGTGTACGGGGAAGGCATCTACATCGGTGGGTCGCACAACGTCGATCGGCCCGCTCACTCGAACGTCACTATCGAGGGGAACACGGTCTACGACGTTGCCGTGTACGGTGGCGAGGGCGATGCCATCGACATCAAGGACGGAAGCTCGAACGTCGTCATCCGGGGCAATACGCTGTACATGACCACGCCGGCTGCAGGCAGGGACGGCATCGCCATGAGTAGCGGGGGCACCATCGAGGGGAACTTCATCTACAACTTCGGCCGGGACGGCATCAGCCTGGGCACTTACTGGAATGCGCACCCGTGCCGCGACGGGACGGTGGTGCGCAACAACATCGTGGTCCATACGGGAGGCAATCCGGAGTACTCCTGGGACTACGGGATCATCGTCTCCGGCAGTGACGACCGCGGAGATCAGTATACGAACACCGGCATCTACAACAACACCGTCTGCGGCGTGCAAGGCGACGCCAGAGGCGCGGGCATTGGCCTTGCCGTCAGGCGGCAGGCGACCCGGGCGCGGGTCCTCAACAACATTGTCTACAGCAGCGCAGATCGCGACTTCGACGCGGAAGAGGGCTGCCTAGCCGAGCACGACCACAACCTGTACTACACCCCCGGCGACGGGCGGGTGGTTGCGCGCTATGGCCGCGAGAGGTTCACGGCGGCGGAGCTTCCGGGCTTCGAGGCCAACTCTCTGAGCCTGGACCCCCTATTCGTGCGCGTCGAGCCGCCCTATTCGCCGGAGCACTTCGGGCTCCAGGCTGCGTCGCCAGCCATCGGCGCCGGCGTCCCAATCGAGTCGTTCACTGCCGACTTCCTCGGGGCTGTCCGGGGCGCTGCGTGGGATATGGGCGCGGTGGAGCGCGGCGGGGAGTGAGAGGCCGACTCCAGGCTGGGCGCGGCTTCCACTCTCGGTTTGAGCCCTGTGCCGCAGGCACTGTGGCGCGGTTGCGCCGGGGAGGCGGAGTTGGTATAATCTTGCCCGCGCCGTTGTCTGGTTCGGTTTGCACCGCCAGTCCCGCCACAGGTGCCGTGTGCTTACAGTTCTCTGCCTCAACGCCGGCATCGATCGCACGTACGCGCTGGACGACTTCGCTGCCGGGGGGTATTACCACCCCCAGCGAGTGCGTGTGAACGCCGGCGGCAAGGGGATCAACGTAGCTCGCATCGCGCAGCGGCTAGGCGTCGAGACGATTGTCTCGGGGTTTGCGGGCGGCGCGGGCGGCGCCTTTATTGTCAAGAACCTGCGCAGTGATGGCGTGTTGACCGACTTCGTGCCGATCGAGGAGGAGCCCCGGGTCTGCATCAACATCGTGAATCGCCGGGCGAAGCAGCAGACCCGGGTCGATGAGCCGGGGCCGCTGGTGACGCCGTCGGAGCTGCGCGCTCTGCGGGCCAAGTGGCGAGAGCTGCTGGCCAAGAGCCAGGCGGCGATCTTGTCAGGCAGCACGCCGCGAGGTGTCCCGAGTAACATCTACGCCGAGCTCATCGCGGTTGCCCGTCAGGCACGTGTTCCCACGATACTGGACGCGAAAAACGGTGTTCTGGCCGAGGGGGTCAAGGCGCTCCCGCTGATGATCAAGCCAAACATGGACGAACTCTCGAACCTGATGGGACGGCCCATTCAGGACGCCAATGAGGCCCTGACCGCCAGCCAGGAGGTCGCGGACACCGGTGTCAGCATCGTGCTGACCAGCATGGGAGGGCGGGGCGCAGTGGCGGCGACCCGCAAGCAGGGCATGTGGATGGCCACTCCGCCAAAGATCGACTACGTCAGCTCCGTGGGATGCGGGGACGCTCTGGTCGGGGGCTTCGTGGCCGCCTCCCTCGGCGGACAGCGCTTCGAGGAATGCCTGCGGTGCGGCATGGCGGCCGCAGCCGCGAATGCGGCCACCTTGGGCAACGCGCACTGTACCCGCGAACAGATCCGCGAGCTTGTCCCTCAGGTTCAACTGCGAAGGGTGCACATGACCGCCCAGGAACAGCCCGCCGCGCCCGAGGAGACGACTGCGGAGCCGGATTCCTGAGGGATCGAGCCACCCGTTCTGACGCGCGCCATCCAGCGATCGACCCGTGGAGGAGAGTGCGAATGGACAGGAGAGCGTTCGTGCGTGAGGGGAGCCTGGCAGCGGCCGCGATCGGGCTTGCCCCCAAGGGTTCGGGTATCGCCTTAGCACAGGACGAGCCGAAGTCGCGGGTCGCGTCAATCCACAGCGAGACTGTGCAGCAGGCGGCAGGCCGCCTGAGCAAGGCCGTCGTGCTGGAGATGCTTGACTCGGGTGTGGTGCACGCCACGGGGCAGGAGAACGCCAACGCTGCCTGGGGGAGTCTGTTCGCCAGCGACGATGCGGTGGCGATCAAGGTGAACGTGTCGGGAGGGCCGCTGCTCTCGACCAACCGGACCATCGTGGACGCGATCATCGAGCGCCTGGCCGGCGTGGGCATATCGACTGACAACATCGCCATCTACGATCGCACCAACGGGGCGCTGGCTGCCTGTGGCTACACGCTTAACAGCAGTGCAGGCGTCAAGTGCGGCGGAGTTGAGGGACACTGGGACAAGACGAAGGTGATCCGGCAGGGAGCGTTCCGCGGGTGTCTGGCGGATATCCTGAACTACGTCTCAGCGATCATTAACGTCCCGATCCTCAAGGACGCTCCGGTCGGCATCACCATTGCGCTGAAGAACCACTTCGGCACCATCGAGAAGCCGTCGGCTTGTCACGGGAACGGCTGTGACCCGTACATCGCGGACGTGAACGCGATCCCAGGCATCAAGGACAAGCAGCGGCTGGCTGTCTGCGACGCGACCGCTGCGTGTTACGAGGGTGGACCGGGAGCCGACCCGAGGTTCATTTGGCGACCGAACAGGCTTCTCGTATCGGCCGACCCGGTGGCGCTGGACACGGTCGGGATGAAGTTGATCGACGAGAAGCGGCAGCAGCAGGGCTTGCCGACGTTGGAGGCTGCGGGACGCAAGCCCAAGCAGCTTGCGTCAGCCGCCGAACGCAACCTGGGCACCAACGATCCGTCGAAGATCGATCTGCTCGACAAGAGCCTGTGAGGCAGCCGTTGCGGGTTGCTGCGAGGGTGCGGGGGGGCCTGGGAACGAACGATCTGAGCGAGATGGACGTTTTACATATTGACTTGGCCCGACGCGGGTGTTAGATTCGCAACCCGCGCCACGTCGGGAATGGTGGAAGGACGGGCCGGGAGGGAGCGGCGATTCCATGTTTGGTGGAACTTTCGGACCTCAGGAATTGATAGTCGTCTTGATCCTGGTCCTCATCCTGTTCGGGGCCAAACGCATCCCCGAGATCATGCGGGGCTTTGGGCAGGGGCTGAGGGAGTTCAAGGAAGCATCTCAACGGGCGATGAATGAGATCGACGAAGCGACGTCCGTTGAGCCGGAGAAGAAGCCGGCCGCCAGCACGTCGAAGGCCTCGACGGCCGACGAGACCGAGAAGGTCGAGGCGGCAGCAGCGAATGACGACTGATGTCCTCGCGGGCTGCCAGGCGTGTGATGAGGGTCACAGACAACACTAACTATGTGGGGTAGTAGTAGAGTAGTATATGACCTGAGGACCACCGGACGGCTGGCTTGAGGGGTGTCGCGCCGTCCGATAGCGGGAGGCAGCTTCAATGTTGAAGCGAAGACGTTGGACGGTCGGGTTGGCGGTGTCAGGGGCAATTGTGGTTGCGTGCGCTGCTGTGTGGGCGGCGGTTGGGCTTCCGGCCCTGTGTCCGGGCTCGAACGTCGTTCCGGGCTGGCAGGTGCTGGATGCGGACAAGCTCGCGAGCAACCCGGATGAACTCTGGAAGATCTACAACGGCGGGGACGCCGAATGGAAGACCGCCGGCGTAACGTCGGCCTTCGCGCGGCACTACCAGAACCAGCAGACGAAGAAAGTGCTGACGCTGACCATCAACAAGACCGGCACCGACTGGACGAAGGCCAAGAAGCTGTATCGGGCCAAGAATGACAGCGGCGAGGGCAAGCTGAGTGGTCTGCCGGGCTACCAGACCGTACAACTGAAGCAGGAGGGCTCGCTGGCGACCCCGGCCTACGGCGGCGTCTACGCGCACTTCTGGGCCAAGTACTACTACTGTACGGTTGAGAGTGGGGATGCCTCGGCGGCGAGTGTGAGCGCTGCCAAGCAGTTCATGCAGAAGGTCTCGGCCAACATCACCAAGAACGGTTAGCCCGGCCGGCTGTTGGCAAACACATTCGAACGCGAGGTATCGACAGCGGAGGTTCCCCGCCTCCGCTGTCGTGCTGTTGGCCCGGGTGTCGTCCCGGGATGGGTGCTTCACGAGAGGGAGGCCGTCAGACCATGAGGCTGTACAACTCGATGACACGCAAGAAGGAGCCGTTCGAGCCGGCGGACGGGAAGACCGTGCTCATCTACACCTGCGGCCCGACGGTCTATGGCTCGCCGCATATTGGCAACTACCGCACCTTCGTCTTCGAGGACATCCTCTGCCGTCAGTTACGGTACAAGGACTGGGAAGTGCAGCAGGTGATGAACATCACTGACGTGGACGACAAGACGATCCGGGAGTCCGGGAATGCCGGAGTGACCCTGGGGGAGTATACGGCACCGCTTGAGAGGATCTTCTTCGAGGACCTGGCGACCCTGCGTGTCGAGCCGGCAACCGTCTATCCCCGGGCAACCGAGTGCATCCCCGAGATGATCGAGTTGACCGAGCGCATACTCGACCGCGGGCACGCATACCTGGTCGAGGGGAACGTCTACTTCCGCATCGCGTCGTTCCCGGAGTACGGCAAGCTCTCGGGTGTACGACCCAACGACACGGAGAGCCGTTCTCGCGAGTACAGCCGGCTGGAGGCCGACGAGTACGAGAAGGAGGATGCGCAGGACTTCGTTCTCTGGAAAGCGGCCAAGCCCGGGGAGCCGACCTGGGACAGCCCCTGGGGCCCAGGCCGCCCGGGGTGGTCGATCGAGTGCTCGGCGATGTCGATGAAGTACCTCGGGGAGACGCTGGACATACACACCGGCGGCGTGGACAACCTGTTCCCGCACCACGAGAACGAGATCGCCCAGTCGGAGGCAGCGACGGGCAAGCCGTTCAGCCGCTTCTGGCTGCACTCGGAGCACCTGCTGGTGGACGGGCAGAAGATGTCGAAGTCGTTGGGCAACTTCTACACCCTCCGCGACTTGCTCGACATGGGGCACGACCCGGTCGCGGTCCGTCACCAGTACCTCTCGGCCCACTA
>CBFDAZ010000344.1:0-6052 GCA_965602825.1 uncultured bacterium | reverse complement strand
GACTCCAACCACCTGGATCGATACGCTGCGAGGCGCACTGGCGGCGGAGCTCCTGGTTCGCCATGTTGGCCTCTCCGGCGTACGACAGGTGGCCTCGCCGGTCAGTCCCGCCGAGGGCGCGGATCAGGAGACCCGCGGGCACAGGGCGAGAGCAATCACCTGATCGCCACACCGACCTCCTCCGCCACCTTGCGGACGTGGGCGGCGGCGAGGTCGTACTCCTCCCTGCTCGGTAGGTGCTCCAGCATCAGAGGGAGATCGGGGTCCAGCTTGTCCAGCTCCCGCAGGTACGTCGCATAGTCCAGCCCGCCGGTGCCCGGCCGCACCTCATCCAAGTGCACCGTCAGCTTCGTGTCGAGCAGGATGTCCTTGGCGTGGCAACTCTTGATGTGAGGACCGAGTTCCGCGCAGAACTCCCGGATGAGCTCCCCGGAGGTGTAGTACCTCTGCGGGCTGCAGATCAGGTTCACCGGGTCGAAGTGCACGGCAAACTGCGGCCGGTCCATCGCCTCCAGCAGGCGCACATACGACTCCGTCGAGTCGGGGTACATCCACGGCATCGTCTCCAGCGTGAAGAAGGCCCGCTCCGGCTGGACGGCGTCGATGATCCCGCGAGTCGTCTCGACGATCAGGTTGAAGGTCTCGTCGGTCAGGTTGGTCGGGTGCGGGCCGTCCCACGGCTCACCCCGGGAGCCGGAGATGTTCACACAGCACTTCGCACCGACCCTGTCGGCCAGGGCCAGCCGCCGCTGACAGAGCGCAATAGCCTCGTTCCTTGTCTTCTCGTCCGGGCTCATCGGATTGCTCCACGCCCCCACCTCGGCCATGACGATGTCCGCCTCGCAGGCCGCGTGGTAGAACTCACCCATCGCTTCATCACTGCCTGACTCATCCACCGGGCAGTAAGCGGCCGTGTAGCCCGCCTTCTGCATGGCCTTCAGCCAGAGCTCGGGAGAACTACAGTCATCGAACAGCGGTCCACCCAGTCTCATCGGGAATCTCCTTCTGTCTTCCGTGTCCTGTGCCCCGAGCGCCCCCTCCGCCAACATCCCCCGGCCGCCGCAGTCTTTCGCTACGTGGAACCGCGACACCTGGGCGCTCGTCCCACAGCGCTGGTCAGGCCGTGGGAGCCCCGGTGCGAAGGCATGTAACAGAAGTGCAAAAAGAGTGCGGACTGGGCAGGAGATTGGTCGCACATCCCGCAACTTCGAGTTGACATCACAAGCAGGCTGCACCTTCGGGGGGAGTCCGATGAAGAAGCGAATCATCGTGCTGGCCGCTGCAGTGGTAGTGAGTGCCGGATTGGCCGCAGGAGCCGAGTGTCCGACGGGCGAGGGCGCCGGCCTCTCGTTGCCGCTCTACGCCTGGTCGGGGGAAGGCGCGTACGTCCCCGCGAACGCGCCACAGGTGGGGACCGTCGTCCTGCACCGGCTGCAGACCGGCGAGCTGGTCGCCCGTGTTCGCCTCGACGACGGCGAGCCGTGCATGACCTTCAGCGTCTACTCCAGCATAAACGGGGACTGGCACTCGGAAGACGTCGCCCAGATGACCACCAACCTCGAGCGCATGGGTGAGACCTGCGTCTCGCTCCCGTTGGCCAACTACGCGCCGGGCGCAGATACCATCAACTTCCAGACGATCATCAAGCCCAGCAAGTCCCCGGCCCGCGTGGCCTATGCGACCCTGAACACTCGCATCGTGCTCTCGCAGATGGCGGTTGTGCCTGCCGAGCCATCCCATCGGCCGCCGCCGCGACAACCGGCTCCTGACTACCCCGCCTACCCGCCACAAATGCCCTGTTACCCACCACAGCCACCTCCCTGCCAACCGCAGGTCGTCCCCTGCCAGCCCCTGTGCGACCCCTGCGCGCCCTGCAGCATGTGTGGCCCTTACTGGCAGGGACACGGGTTCGTCGGTCCTGGCCGAGGGCCCTACGGTCCGCAACAGCCGCCGGGGCAGCAGGTGGTCGTTGCCCAGGAGTTCCGCCTCGTTGATGCGCAGGGAAGCAACCGCGGCGCACTGCGCACGAATGCCTACGGGATGCCGGAGTTGACCCTCTGGGACCAGCAAGAGCAGCCTCGAGCCGTCCTCGCTCTACAGGGCGACGGCAGCCCCCAGCTCGACCTGATGGGCCAGAACGGCCGGTCCCGGCTGGCCATGACTGTGCTCGCCGACGGCAGCTTGTCTCTCGCGATGGTAGATGCCAGGGGCGAGTACCGTGCTCTGATCGGCCTCGGCACCGATGGCAGCCCGAGCCTCCAACTCATCGACGATGGCCGGAGAGTCCGTGCGGCCGTCGATCTGGCGACAACCGGGAGCCCGGAGATCACACTCATGGACCAGAACGCCCAGCCGCGGGCCAGCTTGCGCTTGTCGGATGACGGCAAGCCCAATCTCACGTTGTCTGACGCCCGCGGGAGAGCCGTCTTCGACAAGCCTTGACGCCTCCCTGGCGTCGAAACCGCCTCACCCAACCACACCAACACTCCGCGAGGGCCGAGGCCAACGCCTCGGCCCTTCTCGTTGGTCCGCCAACCCAGTCGGCCCGCTTTCTGCGGCTGAGTCCCCGCTCATCGGGCGTGCCTGTGAGGGGATCGGCCGCCCCGCGTCGAACCACCCTCCAACCGATAGCCAGGGAAGATTCCCATGTCGCGCGCGATCCTCCTGACACTGATCGCTCCCGTGTTGGCGCTCTCGCCGATCGCACCCGGCCATGTGTCGGCCCAGGAGGGCAACCTCCTGAGGGATGCCAACTTCGCCTCCCTGGACTCGTGGGAGGCCAACGACACCCTCCAGCAACACGGCCGGGTCGCCCTGCTGGCTGGCGAGAATGGCGTCCTCATCGAGAACCCGGATCTGACCCATGATGGCACGCTCTCCCAGACGGTTGCCACCAAAGGCCACCGGTGGCTCTCCGTCTCCTGCCGCGTGAAGCACGGGGCGAACACCGGTGCTGCTCTCGCCCTGGTCGCGCTGGACGCGACGGGCCGCGAGCTGCGGACGTTCATCCCCTTCAGGATCGGCCACTGGGAGAGCACACGCTGGGATTCCTACACCCAGACGATCTCGGTGCCAGAGGGGACGCAAGCCGTTCGGGTCGAGCTGGTGGTGCTGAACGGCCGGTGCGCGTTTGCCGACCTGCTCCTGCGCCAGGCGGAGGCCCCCAAGAGCCAGGAGCCCCGTACGAAGCTTCTGGAAAACCGTGGCTTCGCCGTCCGGCGCCGGGAGACGGAACGCCCCGTCTGGGAGATGCTGGCCGATGATCTCGACCAGGATGGCGAGCCCGAGGTCGTCACCTGCGACGTCGATGGCCTCGTCACCGTCCGCACACATGACGACCGCACACTGCTCAGGTATGAGCCGGGGGCCCTGGTCTACCAGTTCGAGAGCGCGGACCTGGACACTGACGGGCGCAAAGAGATCCTGGTGACCACGGTCAGCCCGCGGGTCCCGCTACGAGCCATCAACCTCGATGGCGAGGTCGTCCATGTCTTCCCCGAGGTGAGGGGACACCAGCGGCTCGCGGTCGCGGACATGGACGACGATGGCGCGCCCGAGATCGCTGCCGGTGTGCCAGGCGGTGTCGGGCTCTTCGCGGCCGATGGCGCCCTGCTATGGCAGGTCGAGTACCGACATTGCGGGTTCCACTTCGGCGACGTCCACCCCAATCCCGGAGTAGAACTCGTTATCGGCTACGGCGGCCCACGCACCAGGTTCTCCGTCTACAGCCGCGCCGGCCAAGAGTTGGCTGCCTACGGGCTAGACGAATCGAAGCGTATCTTCCTCCTGCAGTTCGCCCTCGCCGACGTCGATGGTAACGGACGCCACGAGACCGTTGTCCTGCGCGATGATCTCTCGCTGCTATGCTTGCGCGGCGACGAGGAGGTCTGGCGCAACGCGCTCCCGGCCGGGCTGCTCGGCGACTTCGGCTTCCTCCGCGTCGGCGACTTCGTTGACGCCTTGCCCGGCCTGGAGAGCGCCGTGGTCGGCACGCACTACGTCTTCCTGTTCGACGCCGAGGGCACCATCGTCTACCACAGCTCCGACGCCCGCAGATGGCAGATGGGCTACTTCGATCACTGGGTTCCCGGGCCGATCCGGCCCC
This sequence comes from uncultured bacterium, assembly GCA_965602825.1. GTDB lineage: Bacteria > Armatimonadota > Zipacnadia > Zipacnadales > VGFC01 > CBFDAZ01. The sequence continues at coordinate 1,947 of CBFDAZ010000344.1, read as the reverse complement.
TGACGGCCGCCCTGTGGGACCCTCAGCAGCCGCGTCTCTACCTCGGATCATCCGCCTATCGCGACCCGGCATTCTACGAGTTGGAATTCGGCTCTCCGGACCAACTGGGCGACTACCGTCTCCCCGACCGCGAGCGGCACCCGGACGCGCTCTATCAGGAGCTCAAGGCGCGGCCCCCACTCCCCTCGGCCTCGGATGCCAGGTTCAAGATCATCTACGTCAGGAACTGGGGCGGCAGGTCGGAAGAGGAGTTGCGCGACCTGCGGAAGGTGCTCGACGGCCTCGAGGCACCAGGCCTTGAGTTCACCTTGATGTACGATCCCAGCGACCTCAAAGGCCACCCTCGCGGCGCGAAGATGACCACCGACCAGATCGTCCGGCGGGCCCGCCTCTTCGAGGAACTGGGACTGCCCTTCGGCTACTTCGCCGCTCACGGCTGTCAGGTCTGGATCTCCGACGAGGCGATCCGCCGGACCATCGAGGCCGCGCCCAGCATGTTCCGTTTCGTCTACGTGGCCGAGGACTTCGAGGCCTTCTACCGCCCCGAGTACAGGCCATTCCTTGAATGGTGCGGGCGGATGCTGGAGCTCTGCTCACGGCACAGCCTGAGACTGCTGTTCAAGGAGAAGCACGACGTCTGGGGGTTGTTGCCCGCCGATCCGGAGATCGCGAAGACGCTGTTCAGGCCCGAGTACCGGGACGTCATCGTGCCCATCTACGCCACGAACCAGGTCTACCAGCCCGAAGTGCAGTGGGGCGGGATGGTGGGTCTCAAGGAGGCGGGGTGGTGCGACGAGTTCGGGATGTCCACCCAATGGTGGAACTGGACCGAGTGGAAGATCCGCGACCTCAGCGCGGCCTATGTTTGCCCCTCGGATATCACGCTGAGATTGGAACTCCTCGGCGCTGCTCTCGGAGCGACCTGGTTCCACATCGAGGGTGGCCAGCCGTACCTCAACAACGATCCGACCAAGGGCTTCGCTCCCATGGTGACACGCCACCGCGACCTGGTGTATGAGATGATGCGCAAACACATCCTCGTCCCGCACGCCCCACTGGCCAACCTCAACCGCGTCGCGGTCGTCCGTTCGTTGCATCCGGAGTTCGAGAGAGCCAAGGCCGAGGGCAGGCAGATCATCTATCCGTACTTCCAGCGCAATGTCGAGCCCCTTCGGCGCGGCTTCATCCCTGCCACCCACATGTTCGAGCCCTATCCGGCGTCGGCATTCCCTCGCCTGGCGTACGCTTCCGCCTGGAACGGCATCACCTGCTTCCCGACCACGCCCTTCGGCTGGGTTGCCGTGCTGCCACCCTCGGCTCAGCGTCCGCACGACCTTGAGCCGATGGAGACGGACGGCGAGAGCGTCACCGTGGGCGGGAGACAGCAGAATGCCGACCAGGCAGCCGGTGCGGTCACTCAGCGCCTGGTCGAAGGGGCAGCCGACCTCGGTATTGAAGCTCCCGGCACATGCATGGTCGTACAGCGGCTCGACGGCGCGGGCGAGGGACGCCACCGGGTATTCCTCCTCGACCCGGGCTACCTGTCTCCCGAGGGCGTCGAGGTCACGCTCACGGCGCCCGACGCACGTGGCATACAGGTGACTGACCTGTGCTCGGGCGAACCACTCCCCGCGACCGCCAACCACTGCCCTGTCGTGGTCCGGCCGGGGGCTTTCAGAGCCGTAGACGTGGTCGTCAATCACTGAGTCTCGCATCGATTGAGGGACAGAGGTCGTCGTGGGGTGTACGCGAAAAACGGGGACTGGCACCATAGGCGTTAAGATAACCCGTAAGCAGAGGCCGAATACGAGCCTGCGGCCGGTACGTGTTGAGTGTGGTCGCGATCAATCCGCCTCAGGTAATCGGGCACGATGAATCGTGCCCCTACAGGGTCGGGCGCCATGAATGGCGCCCCTACTTCGCCCGCACCCGTGAGGCCGTCAAGTA
>CBFDAZ010000343.1:0-6074 GCA_965602825.1 uncultured bacterium | reverse complement strand
GAACGGTCGGATACTTGTCACCCGCGTCGGCCAACCCTCCCAGGTCGACGAGGATCGTGTTCGGAGGCTGCGCTCGCAGAACGTCTATCGCACCGGCGCGGTACGCCAGGCAGCCTGCCTGGCCCCCAATCTCTCACCCGCAGCTCGCAAGTGCCGCGTCAGTATCGATCGTGTAGATGAGCTTAACCATGGTCTGCGGCTCCTGCGTTGGCGTTGGCGCAAGCACCAGCAGCACCGTGACGATCAGGAGCAGTCCGAGCCGCTCCCTCACCGCGGGCCCATCTGCGTGCGTTCCCATCGCTCCCTCGATCACTCATAGATATGGGCGTAGACTGGCACTACCATCCTGGTCTCTTCCATGGCATCCGCCACCAACTCGATCGAGCCCTCGATGCGCCCCAGTCGCCCGCGAGTGTCCAGGGCCACCGTGGCGGCATACGTCCCATCCTGCTGCCTTGCTGGTACACCGACGGACACGCACGGCAGGTCGCACGTCGCGCGGATGGCGGGAAGGCGGTCCCCTGTCCGTTGGGACAGCACGATCGTCCGCTCGACCGTAGTGCCCTGCTTGACGAAGCCGAAGTACGCCTGAGAGGGAGTGCTATGCAGTCGCCCAGTCTTGCGTATCCGCACAGGCACCCGGAGAACCGGGGTCCGCGCGTCGTTCGTCTCTATTGTGAGTTTGGCTTCCGCCCAGCCAATGGGGGCGCCCTCAAGTACACGAACTAGAACCGGGATAGCGATGGCGTCCGCAAGCCGGTCTCTCTCGGTGTGCCGATCGTCCGTCTCGGCAACGACGAAGTTGGCGTCGGATTGGATGCGCCGCACGTCGAGTTCAGGAGGCCCCATCAGCCAGACGATTCGATTTACCTGCTCGCCCGGCCCACACGTCAGCGCAACGCCCGTCGGCGCTGCGGTCACCGCAGTCGGGACTCCACCGCGGAGCGTGAGGTAGACAACGGGCCGCACTGGGTCGGTGGTGCCCAGCTCGACCCAGTGGACGAACCGCCGATGGTGCCCCGGCGCCGTCAGGCGGATTCGACAGGAGCCGTCGGGCTCAATCTGCCCCGCATCCGGCAGGTTCACGACACAGTTCGGCGACGTGGCCATGGTGCCGAGCCGCACAGGCTGGGTGCTACGGTTCCTACACCGGAAGACGTGCTCAACAGTCTGGGCCCCAACATCACCGGCGTCGAAGTCGAAACGGTCGAAGGTGAGTTGCGGAGGACCAGCCGCGCTCCGGTCCGGCGAAGGGAGGAGGCAGTACCCCGAATACGACTCTGCCACCTCATCCAGCGGCGTGACCCTAAAGCGGGTGCCGCCGTCCAGCCACCGCACCATCCCGTCTGAGACATCGACGAGTGTGGCGAAGTGCCCAGTAGTGAAGTGCATGATGGCCGGCTGCCCGGATTCAAGGAGTCTTTCTAGACTCATTTCCCAGCCCTCGAGTGCGACCCCCATGGTCTCGGCGGCATCGCGAAGGTCGGCCAAGCTTAGGCCCTTGTCGTCGCGCGTGTCCGCCAGCAACCCCATCCACGCATCTGAACCAGTCGGCGACCCGAGAAGTCGCAGCAGGGCCCGCAGGCTCTCCAGGCCGCATTCGCGCGGAATGTCAGTGCGCCCACCGGCCGCGGCCGGCGGGGGGGACGCCGGGGTAGACGCGGTGACAGCCACGAATACTGCAGCCGAGAGTACGGCCGACCGAGCATGCGACAACCTCGCCAACGCCATGAGACCTAGAACCCCCTCCCCTGAGCTATTGGTGGCATCGACCGCATAGCGTCGCTATCTCTGTTCGACACGTAGACTTTTGACTCCTTGTTTGAGGCCAAAAAAGTCTTGACCCCAGGCGCTAGTATATTGTATGTTGTTAGTTGATCGGCCTGCTGCGATGAGATAGCCATTCGGTATCGGGAGGGAGATCAGTGACACGAAGACTTCCATACGCGGCTGGATGTTTCGGATTGGCGGCGGTTCTCGTGATGTGCCTCGGAGTCGGTGCCACGGCGGATGAGGCGGCCCCTCGCCCTCTAACAGACACGGAGATGCTGGATGTCCGCGGCCTGGGTGGCAATGGGAAGTGTTGTGACAATGACCTTCACGGCTCCACCTGCTGTGTAGGTGGCTGTAGCGAGCAGGAGTGGGACTGCAAGAAGCTCCTCGGTCAGGAGGACCCACCCCAGTGGTGGTGTTCCCAGCAGTGGTACCATTCGTGCGGTCTTTGCGTTGATGATTCCCAACACCCCGGCTGGACGTGCGTACAGGGCGCCTATAACTACATCAAGTGCGTCTTCAAGAAACGTGATCCTCTGCCCGCTGACGGGAAGTGCGAGGCTACCGAGAACCATGGCGTGGCCTGCAAGACCTCCGTTGAGAACGTGCCATGCGGGAACAAGAAGAAGTGCGAGGATGGCCACGACGATTGCCTCTAGGGGCCCATCCATCGGGCGCTAAGGGCTGCCATCCGATCACTACGCCGACCGCGACAGTGCACTCGGGGGAAAAGAGCGCTAATGTACGACTGGCGCCCCGCGCGAGTCTACGTCATGTTGGCGTGGGCGAGCGGAGTGGCTCTGCTGCTGGGACCCACTACTGGTGTGCGAGCGGACCTGCGCGTTCCACGTGGGTACGATGATCGCGTAGAGACGCTGGCACGCGGGGTGGAGGCCTGGGAGCAGACGATCGAGACAATCGAGGGCTTGGCGACCGCGCAGATCTACGTCAGTGACCGGGAGATCGAGGCCCAGAAGCGTGATGATCCGGCCACGACGTCCGACGAGCCGCCCACGACGCGCTACACCAACAACGGCCTCTGTGTCTGTCGTTTCTTCCTCGGTCCGGACCGATGGCGTTGCGAGCTGGCCGAGCCCGTCCCATGCGGGGTGAATCCTTGGGGGATGCCGGTTCGCGGCATGAGGGGCAGGCCCCTCGCGGAGGTGGAGTCTGCGGCCGGGTGTCCTATCGGTTACAGCGTATCGGATGGGAAGAAGGTGGTCGAGTACAACGCTGCTATCGGCGCTGCCTCCGTCCGCCCCTACGCCCTCGGAGACGATGAGGGCATGCCGATGGAGGCGGTACGCAGTTCGCTGCTTCTGACGGCCGCCTCGGCGCCTCTGGGCAGGTCTCTCAGACGCCTCATCCACAGTGAGTACAGCTCCCGTCCCACGCAATTGGTGAAGGTTACGGATCACGATCCCGTCGGCGACACTGACTGCTGGCGTCTCGACATCTACTTCGATGTGGATTGGGGAGGCCTGATCCGCTATCGCGTCTGGATCGCACCTGAACGAGGCTACATGTCCATGGCCTTCGAGAGCCTTATCGTTGAGCCCGACAACCGGTACACAGGCCTGCGCCGTTACAAGCGCGTCCTGAACGGGGAGGAGGTCGCGCCTGGAGTCTGGCTGCCGACTGAGGCCCTGTTCTCGCTTTCCGCCCACGAACGGAACCGAGCATCCAACTGGTGGCGCATCTACCGAGTCAAGTACCAGGACCTCGTGATCAACCAACCCGAGCCGAGTTTTGACGTGATACCGCCGCTGGGCACGCACGTGGAGGACTACCGGCCGGACCATACCGCCATGCTTCAGCTCGGGCAACTCGACAGGGCCCTTCGAGAGTACAAAGAAGCCGATCCTCCCGAGCTCGATGCCGAGAGAGACGGCCCGCTGACCGGACGCGAGTTCGACGAGGCGTTCCCGCCGTAGGAGAGCGGTCTTGTTACGAGCTTTGTGGTACCGCGGGACCAGAGTCGGCTGGGGCGCGGTGGCCTGTATCGTCGCTATCGTGGCTGGGCCGCGCTCGGTGGCCGACATCCTCGTCGTCCAGGGCCGGGGTGATCCAAGGTACTATGCCGGTGCGGTGATACGATCTCTGTCGACCGTCGGGGTGGAGTGTCGGCTGGTGCGCATCGACGAGCTGCCGGCCGAAGAGATCGACCCACGCGATCTGATCATCCTCCCGTACTCCCTCGATCTGCGGCCCTACGACACCAACGATGCCGACGTTCTCCTGCAGAGCGCGGAGTGGTCGGGCCCGGCACTCGACTGGATGCTCGACTTCGTTGCGCGAGACGGCAAGGTCATCGCCTTCTACCTGCAGCCGACTCCTCTGCTTCGGGCGCTCGGCTTCGACGAGGGCGAGTGGATCGACGGCCGCGCGGCCGAGTGCTTCGCAACGGTGCGCGGACGTGGACGCTCACACGATGCCGTTGTGTTGCGCGAGTTTGTGAACGTCGTGCCGCGCGCGTACGTGCCGCGCGTACCTGCGGGTGAGCACTGGTGCATGGCTCGGTGGCACGATGTGTGGGGAGACCGCACAGGCCACCCCGCGGTAGTGACCAACGACCATGGCGCCCTGATCGGTGCGCCGCCCTCACAGGATGATCTACTCGCCAAGGGTCTGCTGCTCCTCAACCTGATCTTCCGCTTCCGGCCGCTGGAAGCCAACTCGGCGGCGCAGAACTGCATCTCGGAGGCGCTGACGCTGCCTGGCTTCCGGCCTCGGCACCATACAAGCGTGCATATCTGCCGTGAGCTAGCTGCCCGCGCGGCCCACTATCAAGGCCTCGACTCGATTCCGCCGGACCGGCACGCCGCCGCACTGGGCCAAGTCAGAGAGGCCACACTGCTACGGCACGAGGCACGCCTGGCATTGGCCGACGGGGATCCAACCAGGGCGCTCCACCTGGCACTTAGAGCCAACAGGACCTTTGACAAGGCGTACATCTCGCTCTACGACCGAGGCCCCCCTGATGAGTTTCGGGCCGTATGGACAACCGTGCCGCGTCCCGCGTACGGGTGGGATCGGGTTGCCCGAGAGCTGGCCGCAAGCGGCATCGACTGCATCATCCCTTACATGAGCAGTGCCGGCGTGGCCTTCTACCCCTCCGAAATCCTACCGGTTGCCGACGGGGTCCGCGCGGGGAACGACTACCTTGGCGAGTGCGTGACGGCCGCACACCGCCACGGCCTGCAGGTCCACGTGTGGCGGACCGCCTGGAACATGACGGACGGCCCGGCGGAGTTGCTATGCGAGCTTGAGGAGGCCGGGCGACTGGTAGTGTCGCAGAACGGTAATGCCAGACACTGGCTGTGTCCCTCTGTCCCTGAGAACCGGGAACATGAACTCAGAGCGTTCGTCGAGATACCGGAGCTCTATGATGTGGACGGTGTCCACCTCGACTACATGAGGTATCCCCACTACCCGCCTGACAGCTACTGTTTTTGCGGCAACTGCCGACGCACGTTCGAGAGGGCGTCGGGCATGACAGTACAGCGATGGCCTGGAGACGTTATAGATGGGGAGCTCAAGGACGCATATGGCCAGTGGCGCAAGGATCTGCTGACCTCCTTTGTGGCGGAGTTGCGGGCGGAGCTAAGGGAGAGGCACCCCCAGGTGTCCGTGTCGGCCGCGCTGTTCGGCTGGCCCGGAGCAAGAGAGACGGTAGGACAAGACGCCATGCGCTGGATTGAGGATGGCTACGTCGATACGCCCATCTTCATGAACTACACGGACGACAATCCCTTCTACGAGAGGCTGGTGCGTCTGGAGTGTGAGGCGCTGGGGCCGGGGAGGTCCTTCGTCACAGGCGTGGGGGCATTCTCTCATGCGGCGTGTTTCACGAGCACTGCGGAACTCGTCGAGCAGATAGCGATCGGCAGACGCGCGGGGGCGAGCGGTTTCGCCATCTTCAAGCTCACCCACACGCTAAGTAGGGACCTCCTGCCCGGGGCGGCACTGGGCCCGAGGTGGAGGTAGAGCTGAACTACCCTCTGAAGCATCTCCGCCCTCGACCTGACTCCCCAACGGTCCCGACCAATGGTCGTCCCCCCGCTCGTGTCGGGAGCTGCCGGAGGAAAGACGCCGGTCAGAGGTCGACACGCTCGAACCTGTGGCGGAACGCCCGGTTCCGCAGGCGGCCGAGGTGTCCCGTGGGGCCGGCAACGTAGAAGACGACGCTGACTGGCTCGCGCGAAGTTCGGATTCTGGGGGTACCCGCCCTGCCGCCGGACCGGGTAGGTGGCGGCCAACAGATACGCGTCAACGAACAGGCGGGAAGGCCCCCGCGCACC
>CBFDAZ010000342.1:0-6075 GCA_965602825.1 uncultured bacterium | reverse complement strand
CTTGTACTTCCCCTGCCAGTCGTCGCAGGAGAAGAAGCGTCCGCAGCGAGACACGCCCACATGAGCGAACCTGTAGCCCTTCGCTACGACGCGCGCTGGCCGGGTCTCGCGCACGCCGAGCAGGTTCCCTTTCTCCGGCGCGTAGTCATCTCGCGCGCTCACGGTCAAGATCATCTCGCCCGTCGTTCCGGCCCACGCCTCGTGGCCGGTGCAGGCAGTGGTGTGCGGCTTCCCGACCGGAAGCAGCGTCCGCTTGCCCTCGGGCACCGAGAGCAGGAACAGCGTCGCACCCTCGGGGCCCGTGCTGTGGAGCATCTTCCCGTCCGCGTCGAACTCACCGCCGCGATTGTGCTGGACCATCAACTGCCGGCCGCTGCCCGGATCGAGTTGCGGGTGCGCGTTGAACGTGTACGGGTCCCGGTCGATGGTCGTCTCCTCGCCCGTCTCCAGGTCCACGAGCAGAATACCGAACATCTTCCACTCATCATCCAGTCGGCTGCCCCGCGCGTAGTACCGGTGATCGGGTGATACCGTACCCAGGCTCCACGTCCACGGTCGTGGCCCGAACTCGTGCACCACTTCGCGTTCGCCTGTGCCGATGTCTGCGCGGACGAGCTGCAGCTTGTCGCCTTCGGCATGCTTGCAGTAGTAGAACTTGCCATCCGGCGTCACGGCGCACCCGGCCATGCTGGCGGCCGAGTCCAGCGGCTCCTGCTTCCATGTGCCGATCTCCACCCGCATGAACTCGGTCCTGTTCCGCTCATCGGCCTCCCGGTTGCTGCGCTGGTACACAAAGTACCGGGAGTCGGCCGAGCAGTACGGCACCTCGCAGTAGATGTTCGAGTGCGCGAACTCCCCGGTGGTCACCTGCCAGATCTCCGACCCCGTCTCCTGCTGCTCGAGCCGGATGCCGCCCTGCGCCTGCTGGCCCAATGCTCCCCAACCCGCTCCGGCGAGCCCTGCCGCGCCCATAGCCATCCGCTGAAGTGCCGTCCGTCTCGTCATGCCTGCACCCGGTCCGTTGGTCCACATGAGTCGTCTCCTTTGCGGCGAGTAGCTCGCCATACGAGGTTTCGCGCCCGGCGACAAGGTGTCCTCGCCGTCGCGTCTGCGCATGCGAAACCATTGGTCTCCAGGGGCGTCCAACAAATAAACGAGTGCTGGTAGTAGGTGCCCCGAACGAGGCAACAAGAGACATGGCCGCCTGGATCGCTCTCGCACTCCTCAGCTGCGACGCCAGTCACGGCGCGGAGCTCCGACAGGTCATCCGTCTGCACAACTACCCCGGTGTTCAGGTCGCAGGCAGCTATGCTTTCCTGCCTGATCCGGAGACAGGGCGCCTCCTCGTGGCCGCGCAAGGCTCGAGCAACCTGTGCGCCGTTGGGCCGGGACCTGACGATGTCAGCCGGCCCGTACCCCTGCGGCACGACACCGAGTATGAAGAGGGAATGGCAATGGGCCTGCGGCCCGTGTTGACCTGGGGCCGCGGCCGCGAACTGCTGGTGGGGATGCACCACGGACTGTGGCGTGTGGACGCCGACAGACTCGCGGTGCTCGCGCATCGATCCTGGCCCGTGGGGGAGGTCGCCTCCGTCGCGCGAGGTCCCGACTATGTCTGTGCCTTCCTGCCGAAGATGGGTTTCGGGGGAGACGACTGTGTGTTCGCGATCCTCCAGCCTGATACACTGGAGCGGAAGGTGGCCGGAAAGCTCCCCTGGTTGTTCGCGGAGGGCTGTCTCGATGCCGATGCCCAGGTGATGTGGCGCGACGACGCGGGCACGTTCGTGCTCTACAACCTCACGGACAGCAGCTACCCCCCAACCTGGCAGGACTTGCCTGACGGTTTCCAGGGCCTGCCGATCAGTCTCAAGACAGGCCTTCCGGAGGGCCTGAAGCCAGGCGATAAGGCCGAACCAGTGTTCCCACCTTCCTTGCCCCCCGGAGAGCTCGTGTTCGAGGCGGCCAAAGACGATGGAGGCACATGGCGCCTCACCTGGAGCTCGTGGAAGGCGCCGGATGAACCCCTGGGCGAGGCGGTCATCGGCGTACCCCGGGAAACCGGGGACCCGGATGAGAGCTGGAGGGACGTCTGGCCGGATGAGTTCCACCGCAAGGTCCTGGCCGCTATCTCCGATTCAGACAAGCGCCGCTGTGCCGTGGTATTCGGGAGCGGCTACGCCTTTGGTGCCCTCGTGCTCGTGGACATGGTCAAGAAGAGGCGTCTGGGCGTGCAGGTGCTGGAGAAACGCGCCTGGGATCCCGTCGCGAACACGCCCGAATTCGCGCTGGCGGCAGACTGGCCGAACGAGCGGATCTACGTCTCACTGCCCTCCTACGACGGCATACGGGTCTTCTCGGCAGACGATCTGCGACCGATCGCCAGCTACGTGCTGGGCGCCTACATCCGGTCGGTGGACTTCGACCCCTGGCACAGCCTGTTGTCCATGGTGGGCGGCAGCAACGGCAACGTGGCCTGGGTCGTCAACGGGAGGCTCGAGCTGCGGAAGTACGGTCCGGAGGCTGGTCGGGAATGGCTGTCGATTGACGCGCATCGAAGATGGGTCTACACAAACCGGCCGAGCATCGATGGCAGCAGCGGCAGATTCATCCACGATCTCGTCACCGGAAAGCCTCTCGGCGAGGTGGTGGAGCAATACGCCGATGTGCTCTCCGACAAGGACATGGCGACCCACCCGGCCGTGAGCTGGATGGCCCCTGATATCGGCCGCGATCTCATGTGGCGTTTGAGGCGAGACGGCGCAGCTCTCGAAGCCTTCGATCCCGAGGCCGGTGATCTCACCCAGACCGTATCCCTTCACCCGCCGATCGAGCTGCCACGGCACTTCGGAGCGCGCCTACTGCTCGATCCCCGTCGCCGTGTCGGCTTCATCACGGTTGACGGGGACCACGACGCACAGGAGCTACACCGAGTCACGCTGGGGACGGGCGAGACCTCGCGTGTCGGCAACCTGCGGAAAGGCTACGGAGGCGTTGCCGTCTGTCCGTGGACGGGCCATGTGGCGGCAGTGGACGAAAAGGGGGACTTGGTGCTGCTCGACGGGAAGGCCCGCGAGGCGGAGACTGTGCCACTACCTTCCGGGGAGGAGTTGGCCGGCGTCGCACCAGAGGGGTTCTGGCCTGAGCCGAGGCGCAGACTCCACGCGGACTTCCGCTACGACCGGCTGCTCGTAGTTGACACCCGTTCGGCCGCGGTGATGGCGATAGAGCAGTGACCTGCGGACCGGGCGGAGGCAGCCGTCCTCCGTGTATTCCGTGTATTCCGTGGTTCCCGAATCGCCAGAACAGCAGCCGTTACCCTCCCGGTAGATACCTCCCCCGGTCCGCCATGAACTCCCGGTAGACGCGGTAGTGGTCGGTCTCCTCGTACGCCACCGGCTCAACGGGGACGCAGTCGAAGCTGTAGATCGTGGCTCCGGGGCAGGCGAGGAGGATCGGGGAGTGGGTCGCCACGATGAACTGCGCGTGTCCCGCCCGCCCCATCTCGTGGAGCAGCGTGACCAGACCCAATTGGCTCCTCGGAGAGAGCGCCGTCTCCGGTTCATCGAGCAGGTACAGCCCCTCAATGCGATACCGGGCCCTGAAGAACGACATGAGCGACTGGCCGTGCGACTGGGTCAGCAGCGATTGGCCACCGAAGTACTCCAGTTGGCCGGGATCGGAGGCTGCCCACTCGTCCAGGATCATCGCGAAGTGCCGGAAGATGTCCGACCCGAAGAACGAGCCGGGCACGCGACCATCCGCCCACTCAAGGGCGATGTAGTCACACAGCTTCCGCTCGTACGGGTTGCGCTCGACACGCGCCCGGTCGTCGCCCTGCCAGATATGGATGCCGCACTTGCGGCAGAGAGCCTCGAGCAGCGTCGACTTCCCCGTCCCATTCTCACCGACGAAGAACGTGACGGGCGTCTCGAACGGGATGACCTCTGTCTCGCGCAACACCGGCAGGTTAAACGGATAGTGCTCGTCGGTCGGGTACTGCTCGGCACAAAGCGCAACACTGGTCAGATGCATCAAGTTACCTCGGAGGTTCGCGACACACCGGCTGTTACGTATACTCCTTTCGCGCCGCTTCAGTCAAATCCCATCCAAGGGCGCCGATCCCGCCGGGGCGAACACATCGCTACACGGTCTGACGCCGAAGCTCTGCGATTCATCGTGACGTGAGAGGGGTGGTGCCGTTGGCGCTACAGCTCCTTCTGTTCCTTGCCGCGACTGCGTGCGTGGCCTCGATCGCCTCCGCGGCGGAGCCCATCGACATCGGCTCGCGGTTGGAGCTGATGGTGGACGACTACCTGATCGAGCAGATGACCAACGCGGAGTTGACGCTCCACCATCCGACGACGCGCGACGTGGCCATCGACCACGATGAGCCGTGGGAAGGCAACATCTGCTGCGGGCACACGGTCTTCCAGGATGGCGACATCTACCGCATGTACTACCGCGGCCGGCATCACGACTTCGAGACGAACCAGGAGACCCATCACTTCAGCTGCTATGCCGAGAGCGAGGATGGCATCCACTGGGTCAAGCCGGAGCTTGACATCATCGAGTTCCAGGGCTCCACGAAGAACAACATCATCCTGGACGGTATCGACAAGTTCAACCTCGCTCCGTTCAAAGACGTAAACCCCAACTGCAAGCCGGACGAGCGATACAAGGCGCTGACCAACGGCCATGGCGGGCTCGACGCCTACAAGTCCCCCGACGGCATCCATTGGTCGCCGATGGTGGAGGGACATGTGATCACCAAGGGGGCCTTCGACTCGCTGAACCTGGCCTTCTGGGACTCCGTGCGAGGCTGCTACGTGGACTACCACCGGGGCTTCCGAGATGGCGTCCGCGATATCATGACTTGCACCTCCGAGGACTTCATCCACTGGACGGACCCCGTCTGGGTGGAGTTCCCGGGTTCGCCGCCTCAGCATCTCTATACGAATGGGATCAAGCCGTACTTCCGCGCCCCGCATATCCTGATCGGCCTACCCAAGCGCTTCGTGCCTGATCGCCGGGGCGCCGATCATCCTCATTCCGGCGTGTCGGACGCCGTGTTCATGACTAGCCGCGACGGGCTGAGCTTCCATCGCTGGGATGAGGCCTTCATCAGGCCCGGACTGCAGAAAGAGCGCTGGGTGAACCGCAACAATTACCCGGCCTGGGGGATCGTGACGACAAAGTCGGACATTCCCGGGGCACCCGACGAGCTGTCGGTCTACACCACCGAAGGCTACTACGTTGGTGACAGCACCCAGCTCCGCCGCCACACGATCCGCATCGACGGCTTCGTGTCGGTCAATGCGCCCCTCGCCGGCGGCGAGATGATCACGAAGCCCATTGTCTTCTCCGGCCGGGAGCTGGTCATCAACTTCTCGACCTCAGCCGCGGGCAGCGTGCGTGTCGAGATACAGGATGCAGCGGGCGCACCCATCGAGGGCTTCACGCTGGAAGACTGCCCGGACATCTTCGGCGACGAGATCGAGCGCGTCGTGACATGGAGCAGCGGATCGGGCGTCAGCAAGTTGGCCGGCCAACCGGCTCGCCTGCGGTTCGTCCTGCGCGATGCGGACCTGTACTCAATCCGCTTCCGCGAGTGATCTCGCCCGCGTCGCCGCGCTGGGGTGAGGTTCAGTGAAAGGCAACTGCCGCTCAATCCAGCTTGGCCTTCTGCCTCCCATGGTGGTGATCCTGTTGGCCTGCATTCCCGGCGCCGGCAACTCCGCGCCTGCCCAGGAAGACAAGGCGGACCTGATGCACTACCTCGACGAGCAGGGCAACCGCCATCCCGTCGCGAGCCCCGAGGACTGGCAGATTCGCCGGGCCCACATCCTCGCCCGCATGCAGCTCGTCATGGGGGAGCTGCCGGATGATTCGAACCGCGTGGACCTGGACGTGACGGTGACGGAGGAGGTCCCCGAGACCACGTACGTGCGCCGGAAGATCGAGTACACGCCCGAGCCCGGCGATCGCGTGCCCGCTTACCTCCTCCTCCCGCAGGGCCGCGAGGGCCGCCTGCCGGCGGTGCTCTGCCTCCACCAGACGGTAGACATCGGCAAGGGC
>CBFDAZ010000341.1:0-6094 GCA_965602825.1 uncultured bacterium | reverse complement strand
GTCGTGGGCGTGGGCCGGATCTTCATGATCGCCTTGAACGTGCCGGCAGGGGCGCCCGAGGTGGCGATCACGATCCCAGAGTCGGTAACCCTGTTCGACCGCACACCTCTGCCGGCGAAGGGCGACCAGCGGCGCTTCTACTTCCGCGCGGCCGACAGGGCGGAGGTCGCCGAGATCGGATTCGCCCATCCGGACGGCGATCTCGTCGTGCTGCTGACGATCTGGTCCTTCGACGACCTGCGCGCCTTCCGGGAGCTGAAGGGGCAGCAACTCCCGCGTCGCTGGCCGCTCGGCGAGGAGCTGCCCGAGCTGAAGGCGAGCCAGACGATCACCACCGAGGCCGATATCGAGGCGGCGAAGGCGAGCGGCCCCGGGCGCGGCGAGCGATGGGCCGCGATGGCCGATGACGACATCTGGGCGATGCAGCCCGACATGACGATCCCTCGGTGGCACTGGGTCAACGTCACCCACGGGTGCCCGGTCCACGGCAAGGAGATCTACAACGTCCGCGCCTACTACCCGTGGATCAAGGACACGAGCTTCCCGTGGAAGTGGAAGATCGAGTGCCCGATCGGCCACGAGACGTACCCCTCCAACGACTTCGCCGCGGGCGATATGACCAGCGGCGAGTTCGCCGACGACGGCATTGGCGGGGCTTGCGAAATCGACGGGAAACGCTACGGCTTCATCGCCGAGCTCTGCCAGGCCTATTGCCACCAGATGCTGCAGGTGGCGCCCGACTCTGCGCATGCGTATCTGGCAACCGGAGACGTGAAGTACCTGCACAAGGCCCTCGTTGCGTTCAGCCGACTCGCCGTCGAGTACGCCTACCTCGCCACCATGACCCAGCACCGACACCGCAACAATCGCGGCCAGGTGGACCGCTTCGGTCAGGGGCGGTTTGACGAGGGACCGATCATCCGCAACTCGGCGCTGACGGTCTACGGTGTGGACCAGCCCGGTTACCAGTGGCGACACGCGGAGGCGTACGACAAGATCTGGCCGGACATCCCGCAGGACACCGAGATCATCCCCTTCCTGCGTGGCAAGGGCTTCGAGGTCAGCACCCACGAGGACGTGCGGCGGTTCATCGAGGAGAATCTCTTCGCTGTGTGGGCCCAGGCGACAATGGACGGAGCGATCCACTCGAATGAGCCCTACACGCAGCGGGGCCTGGCACGCCTGGCCGAGGTGATGAACTACCAGCAGGGCGAGTCGTTCATCGACTGGCTCTACGACGGCGAGGGGAAGATGCGCGTCTTCGTCCCGAACACCTACTTCCGGGACGGGGCGCCGTACGAGTCAACCGGCGGATACAACAGCATGCACGTCACGGCGCTCGGGCCGATCATCGAGTCAATCGAGCACATGCGCGAGCTTCGCCCGGAGGTGCTGCCGGAAGACAAGTACCCTGCGCTCAGCAAGTCGCGGCGCTACCGGAACGTGTTCGATTTCTGTATGGACGCGGTGACGATCGACCGGAGCTACCCGCAGATCGGCGACACGGGGAGCTATCCGTCGTACCAGAAGCTCCCGAGGGCTACCTGGCACAGCGCCAGTGCAGAGGCGTTCGAGCATGCGTACCGCCTGTTTGAGGAGCCGAAGTTCGCCTGGGCGCTGGCGAATGCTCGGGGCTGGCAACCGTCGCGCGAGTTCGGCTTCACCAGGGAACAGATCGAGGAAGAGGCCGCGAAGTGGCCGGACGACTGGAACGACGCCAGCTCCCTGCACGATGGCTACGGCATCGCCATCCTGCGCGGCGGCGAGGGCGACCGGAAACACGCCCTGTGGATGAAGTACGGACGGGCCCGGAGCCACACGCAGGACGACATCATGGACATCGGCCTGGAGGCCTTCGAGGGCAAGATCCTCAACCACATGGGCTACCCGCGCAACTGGGGGGCGTGGGAGCCCTCCTGGTCGAGCCACCATCTGGCCCGCCAGTTCCCGTACGCCCAGATGACCGCCCAGGCGCAGCTCTTCGCCGACGCCGGGATCGCTCACGTCGCCGAGGCCAGAGCCGCCGCCCGCAATGAGTTCGCGGACGATGGCTCGCGAGCCGATCCCGACCCCGACCACTGGCAGCGGCGGATGCTGGCGCTGATTGACGTCTCCCCCGACGAGTTCTACTGCGTGGACTTCTACCGGATCTCGGGCGGCGACAGCCACTGGTGGGCCTTCCACTGCCAGGAGGGGGACTTCACTACCGAGGGCATCGCGTTGACCGATCAACCGGGCGGAACGCTCGCCGGGCCGGACGTGCCCTACGGCGACAAGGCCTGGATGAAGGCCAACGGCTGCAGCCTCCACGCCACGTACGGGTGGCGCGGCCTGAACTTCGTCTTCCCGCACCTGTACAACGTCGAGAAGGGTCGGTCCGAGTCGCCCTGGACCGCCAACTGGAAGCTGGCGACCGGCGACGGGCTGCACGTGCGGCTGAATGTGCTCCACGCAGCGGGTGCGGACGGCACACCGGTCGACGTGAACGTCACCGACGGGAAAGCGGCCTCGGGCGGATCACCGTACGAGATGAAGTGGATCATGATGCACAACGGGGCCCCAGCGCCCGCGCGCACTCAGGTACTCAGCCTCATCGAACCCTACATGGACGAGCCCGTCATCCGTGGCGCACAGCCTGTGCCGCTGTCCGGCGACGATGAGGCCGGGTTCGCTGCCGCCGCCTGCCGGGTGGAGACCGCGGATCGAGTCGACACCCTCTTCTGCTCCGCCGACCCATCCGTGGAGCGCGCCACAGACGACGCCTTCCGCTTCGCCGGGCGCTTCGGTCTATACGCCGAGCAGGACGGGGAGCCCGTCGGCATCTCTCTCATCGGCGGGACGCTTCTGCAGAAGGGCGATCTGGGCCTCACGCTCGAAAGCCCGGAGTTCCGGGGGAAGATCGTGAAGGTGGATCGCGAGACGGAGACGATCACCGTCTCACCCGCGCCGCCCTCTCCGCAGGCGATGGTCGGCGCCTCCATCTTCATCACCAACGGCGGGCGGCGGATTGCGTACGAGGTGCTCGACGCGCGACGGGTGGACGACGGCGCCGAGCTATCCCTGGCGGGGGATTCGTGCATCGGCACCGGTCAGGTCACCGGCGTCGAGGACTTCCGCGTCCTGACGGACACCCCGTTCATCCTGCAGAGCTACGGCTACTACGAGGGGGCGCGGTTGGTGAACGCCGGGGCGACTGCCGAGTACCGCATCAACGAGGTGCGCAGCGGGACGGCGGCGATGATCGACTCGGAGACCCATCCCGACGCCGATGCGGGCAAGCTGGCCGCCGAGTTCGAGCAGGAGACGTGGTTCAGCGTCTTCGACTACGGTGTCGGCGATGAGGTCGAATGGCCCTACGCGGCGAGCGTCACGCGCGTATCGGAGCACGTCTACGAGGTCACCGCGCCGTGTCCGGTCACCCTCCGCCTCCCCGAAGGCGCGCGCACGGAGCAGTAGCGGGCTTCCCGAGCCGGACAGGCATCCGGGCAGACCGCACACCCACTCTCCTCGCGAGCCCGCCCAGGCGGGCCCGGTCCACCACCCACGCATGGCAGCTCCCTTGCAGTGTCCTTGGGGCCGTTGGGGAGGTGTTGCCATGCGCGAGTTGTGCAGCAACATCGTGGCCCGGATGGACAACGCGTGGCCCTTCGCGGGGTGGGTCGTGTTCGTGTGCTTCCTGTTCCTGCCGATGGTCGCGCAGCAGTTCTGGCTATGGATTCCGCTGGCGGTCGTGACCCTCGTGTGGTGGACGATCGACGCGGCTGACCAGAACATCCCCGGCTGGACGGTGCCGCTGGGCCTCCTCCTGATCGCGGCGGGAATGGCCTTCCTGTACGGCGGCTGGTGGCGGCACTTCCGGTTCGCCACGGGCGCGGCATGGTGGTGGCGGTACTTCTGGTGCACCACGGGCACGGCATGGTGCCTGTACTGGTTCAAGCTCAGGGAATAGGCTACTGCACCCCAGCGACGTGAGTCACCGCCCCTAGCCCAACTTCCGCACCGGAGGCGGTAGGAGCCGGGAATTCAGGGGTTCCGGGCAGTTTTTAGTCACTATGTTGGTGCCATTCGGTAGAGAGTCCGGACGGGTCGAATGGGTCGGATGGGGACGCAGAGGGCTTCATAGAGTTGACGCACTTGGTGGTCGGGACGGGATGCGGTACGGATACACAGGATATGGCCATTGGTAGTGGGCAGGACCACGGTGAGGGTATGGTGGGTGGAGAGGGTCTGGCGGGCGGTGGCCCATGAGGTGTGGATGTCGTGATCGCGGAGGGTCTTCTCGATAGCGTTGAGCACGTGGTAGGCGAGGACGCAGAGGAAGATGTGGGTTTCGACGCGTCGTTGAAGTTGATGAAAGATCGGACGTTCGGCGAGGGGGCTCTTGAGGGTGCGGAATGCGTTTTCGGCGCGGGTGAGAAGCGTGTACGTACGCCAGATCTGCTCGCCGTCCATGTCGGTGCGGCTGGTCTTCAACAGATAGGCTCCATCCAGCTCGACGGCTTTGGCTTTGCGGTCGGCCTGTTCGTTCCACGAGAGTTGGCGGGTTTGGGGATTGTAGTCGATCTTCCAGTAGCGGGCGACACGCGGGAAGCGTTCCCGCAAACGGCCGATCCTCTCGTGGATAGCCGGCGCCTGTTTCAGTTGCCCTTTGGCGATGCGATGCGCTAGCTTCTGGAGCGCCTCCAACAGTCGGCTCTCGTGCTTCTCTCGGATCGCTCGGTCCTTGGCGGCGCGGTCTGTGCTCCGGCAGAGCACCAACGCTTCCTGTTGGCTCACCACCAGCTTGCGTATGCGCAGCCCCAAGGAGCGCGACCGAGGCTTGATCTTCGTCCATCCTTCCCGATCTTCGAACTCCGCCAGCCAGGCATCACGCTCACTCTGTCGTGACGCCACCACATAGTCGTGCTTTCGCTGGCGGATGGCCTTCAGGTTCTCGGGGGAGGCCATACCGCGATCGACCACCACCAGTGCCCCTTCCTTCGGTCCCCCTCGCCGCTCCAGAGCGTCGAGCATCGTTTCCACCGTGGCGCCGTCGCTCTGGTTGCCCGGGAAGACTTCATGGGCCTTGGGGAAGCCCTCCTGATCGATCACCAGCCCGATCACGACTTGCTTGCAGTCCGGCCGTCCGTCCCGCGAGTAACCATGCTGCGCCAGGCCGTTGTACGGGCATTGCCCCTCGAAGTACGTGGATGTCAGATCGTACAGATAGACCGTATCCTCCAGCCCAAACAGCGTCCGCTCACACTTCCAGAGCTCCGCCTCGATCTTCTCGCGCTTGGGGTACAACCGGTCCAGATTGCGGTACAGCGTATCCACTCCGAGACCCGAGAGACGATCACCCATCAGATCGTCCACCGCCGTCCGACCCATCCACGCCACCATCGCGTGCTCCGAAGCCGGAGCGACCAGCCGGTTGAGGATCATCACCTGCGACAGCAGACGCCCCCGGCGTGATACGCCGGCCGCCATCAGAGCCTCATCCATCCCCAAGCGCTGGTAGAACTGCTGCCCCACATGCAGCGGGCCGACCTCCCGTACGTCCTCAACTTGCACTTCATCGACCAGGACCGAAACCGTCTCCTCCGTCCCGGCCTCCTTGGCCTGCTCGGAGGCCTGTCGGGCCCGCACCTTCCCCACGATCCCCTTGACCTCAGCATCCTCGCCCTCCAAGGTCAACTGCCCGACCAGCGCATCCTCCACCTTGTGCGCCAGCTTCAGCCACTCTGCCCCCGAACGCGGCTCCAGGGACCCCAGCGTGCAGATCGTCTTCTGCCGCGGGCCCTTGGGCGTCATGACCGACTTCACCAGTACGTAGCTGGTGTAGACCTTGTCCTTGTACTCCCGCTCGCTCTTCCGAATATACATGATACACTATCATACCAGATCTATCCGAACATTGCAAGCTCTTATCCCATTGCTATTCTTCACTATAATCCCCAAAAGCGACCTGCCACTCCCGCTACAAGGCCCCTACGGCCCTTCTCCCCCTCCCGAGCCCCGCCGCCACCCCCCAATCACCAAGCCAGATGCGGAAGTTGGGCTAGAGGAGTCCTGATGTTCCGAAACCTGGGGAGTCTCCTGTCCGCATGCGGCG
>CBFDAZ010000340.1:0-6112 GCA_965602825.1 uncultured bacterium | reverse complement strand
CGCACGCCGAACCTCGATCGTATGGCGGCCGAGGGAGCCAGGCTGACCCAGTTCTATGCCGCCGCCTCGGTCTGCACGCCAAGTCGCGCCGCTCTGATGACGGGGCGGTTGCCGATCCGTAGCGGGATGTGCAGCGACAAGCGCCGGGTGCTGTTCCCCAACTCGGGCGGAGGCTTGCCCGACAGTGAGATCACGATCGCCGAGGCCCTGAAGGGCGCGGGGTACGCAACGGCCTGTGTCGGCAAGTGGCACCTGGGCCACCTACCGCAGTTCCTGCCCACGAGGCACGGGTTTGATGAGTACTTCGGCATCCCTTACAGCAACGACATGAAACCGTGTCCCTTGATGGACGGCGAGCAGGTCATCGAGGAGCCGGCGAAACAGGAGACCCTCACCCGGCGCTACACCGAACGCGCCCTGCGCTTCATCCGGCGCAACCGGCGCCGACCGTTCTTCCTGTACTTCCCGCACACGTTCCCGCACGTGCCCCTGTTCGCGTCGAAGTCGTTCAAGGGCGCAAGCCTGCGCGGGTTGTACGGCGACGTGGTGCAGGAGCTGGACTGGAGCGTCGGCCAGATCCTCGGTCACCTGCGTGAGAGCGGGCTGGCCGACAACACGCTGGTCGTCTTCACCAGCGACAATGGCCCGTGGCTCACCCAGAAGCTGAACGGCGGCTCGGCGGGCTTGCTCCGCGGAGGCAAGGGAAGCACCTGGGAGGGGGGCATGCGTGAGCCGAGTGTCGCCTGGTGGCCGGGGACCGTGCCTGCAGGCACGATTGAGGCTGAGGTGGGCTCCACCTTGGACCTCTTCCCCACGTGCCTGGCTCTCGCGGGAATCGACCTGCCCAGCGACCGGGTGCTCGATGGTGAGGACATCATGCCGCTTCTGACCGGAACCGGCGCCCGACAGAACGACACGATGTTCTTCTACCGGGGCACGGGCCTGATGGCGTGCCGCAAGGGCCCGTGGAAGATCCACTTCACCACTCAGGCCGGCTACGGGGACAAGCCCCATCCCCAGGACTCGCCCTTGCTGTTCCACCTCGAGCGCGACCCGTCAGAGAAGTACGACGTGGCCAAGAACCACCCAGACATCGTCGCGGACATCACGGCGACCATCGAGGAGCACCGCAAGACACTGACCGAAGTGCCCTCGCAACTGGACATCCCGCTGCCCGAGGCCGCAGGGCAGTGAACCGCACGGTTGGCTGAGGAGAGAATGCGGAGAGAGACGGATCACCATGGCTTGAGCCGGCGCACATTCCTCGGCAGCCTGAGCTCGGCGGTCGGGGGAGCCATGCTGGCCGCCAGCAAGACGTCAAGCCAGACAGGGAAAGGACCCTCGGAGATGGCCCGTCCGAACATCATCCTGCTCAACTGCCACGATATCGGTCAGCACCTCGGATGCTACGGCGTGGAGACGGTCAACACGCCCTCCATCGACGGCCTTGCGGCGGAGGGAGTGCGGTTCTCGAACAGCTTCTGCACCGCGCCCTCGTGCAGCCCTAGCCGCGCGTCGATCTTCACCGGCCGCTACCCGCACAACAACGGCATGCTCGGCCTGGCCCACGGCAACTTCGCCTGGGACCTGCACGCGACCGAACGCCACCTGGCCGGGCTGCTGGGCGACGCGGGCTACCGCACCGCGCTCATCGGCCTGCAGCACGAGACCCGCCGCCCGCAGGAGATGGGCTGGCAGGATCTCCTCAAGGGCGGCCCGTGCGACGGGGTCGCGGACAGGGCTATCGAGTGGCTGCGGGAGGCCGGGAAGGCGAACCGGCCCTTCTACGCGCAGATCGGCTTCTTTGAGCCACACCGCAAGTTCGACTACGGCGGCGCAACGCCGGATGGCAGCAAGGGAGTCACCATTCCGCCCTGGATTGCGGACGAGCCGTCAGCGCGGGAGGAGTTCGCCGGCTACCAGGGCGCGATTCGTAAGGTGGACGCGGCCATTGGCGAGATCGTGAGGGCCGCCGATGAGCTGGGCCTGCGAGACAACACGATCACGATCTACACGGCCGACCACGGAATGCCCTTCCCGCGGGCGAAGTGCTCGCTCCACAATCCCGGCATCTCCGTGCCTTTCATCGTCCGCTGGCCGGAGGGTCGATGGACGGGTGGCACCGTGCACTCGGAGATGATCTCCAACATCGACTACCTGCCGACGCTCCTGGAAGCCGTCGGCATCGATGTGCCCGCCAACGTCCAGGGACGTAGTCTCCTGGGGCTGCTCAACGGCACCGGCTACGCGCCGCGGACGGAGGTCTTCGCGGAGATGACCTACCACGACTACTTCGACCCGCGCCGCTGCATCCTGACCGCGACTCACAAGCTGATCGCCAACTTCACCACCGCGTTCTTCTTCATGAACCCCAGCCAGACGTGGCGGCCGCTGACGGTGACCGTCGATCCCCCCGAGCCAACGTACGCCTATCATCCCCACATTGAGCTCTACGACCTGCGGAACGATCCCTTGGAGTCCGAGAACCTCGCCGACAAGCCGGAACACGCCGAGACCCAGAAGGGGCTGATGAGCAAGCTGCTAACGTGGATGCAGGACACAGACGATCCGCTCCTCGACGGCCCGCCGCCATCGCCGCACCATCTGACGACCATCGAGAAGCTGAAGTCCGCCGGAGGCTGAAGGGAAGATGACAGCCTTGCTGATGAGCGCCTGCCTCCTTACGGCACAGACCGAATATGAGCCGACAACGAACTACACCGTCCGGCAGATCGAGAGCTTCACTGTCTACGTCAACAACCGGCTGTTGGGTGAGCAGGAGGCGCTTGGCGCTCAGGCACTGAGGCTCCTGGAAGTCAAGCTGTATGACATCAGCCGCACGGTGCCGGAGGCGGCTCTCGCTGAGCTTCACCAGGTGCCGGTCTGGGTCGAGGTGGAAGACGCAAGGCACCCGGGCGGCTGCTACCATCCGTCCAGGGAGTGGCTGCTCGAGAACGGCTTCAACCCCGAGAAGGCCCGCTCGGTCGAGATCGGCAATGCCGCGAACTTCCTCACGTGGAGCCTGGACCAACCCTCGATGGTCCTCCACGAGTTGGCCCACGCCTACCACCACCGCGTCCTCGGGCACGACAACGAAGACATCAAGCGAGCCTACGAGCAGGCGTTGGAGAGCGGCTCGTATGAGTCGGTGCTGCGCTACAACGGCGAGACGGCCCGCGCGTATGCGCTCAACAACGACCAGGAGTACTTCGCGGAGCTGACCGAGGCGTTCTTCGGCACGAACGACTTCTACCCGTTCGTCCGGGCCGAGGTGAAGCAGCACGATCCGCTGATGTTCGAGACGCTGAAGAAGGTATGGGGGACTGAGTCCGGCCCGGCGGACCAAGACGCAGGCGCCGCAGCCGCAGCTACTCCGTAGTGCCGGTCACCTTCACCAGCGCTCCGCGCTTGGCCGGCACAGTCACCGTCGCGACACCGGCCGCCACAGACAGCCCTTCGGCCTTCCAGGCCGGCGCGAAGGCGAGATTCGGTTTGGCCGCGGCGGGCCGCAACCGGACCTCCCGGTCCTCATCGGTGAAGTTCGCCACCACCAGCAATCGCGCGCCCGCCTTCCTCCACAGGCTCACACGGATCTCGGGGTCGGAGGCGACGAACTCGTCCTGTTCCCAGAACGGCATGAACCGAACGTCGGCCATCCCGAAGTCCTGCTGCGCCGCCCAGACCTGCTCGACCACTTCCTTGTTGATGCTCCCCGCCCACAAGGGAACGCCGTAGCACATGGCAGCGGCCAGGCAGCACTCACTGGGGCCGGGATCATCCAGCGCGCCCTCCCCGGTCAGCCGCCCGAGCTCCGGCAGTAGGAAAGTCACCACCCCGGTTGTCGGGGAGTAGAACTCCGAGCGCCACACCCGGTCAGGGATGCCGTCCATGTAGAACGTCGGCTGATCCATGACGGAGCTGCTGAACTGCTCGCCCGGGCACCAGCCATCGTTGAACGCGTTGAGCGGCGCGTACCAGTTGCTGTGGGCGTGGGAGAAGTAGGCCGCCCCCCGATCGTGGCACGCGGCATAGATTCGCCGGGACAACGCCCGGTGCGCGTAGATCGGCCAGGTCCGTCCGGATCTACCGAAGACATCGGTGAAGCCGCACCCATGGCCTGCGTTATCGCACGGGATGGCGCCGTCGATGTCGGTGTAGATGCCGCCACCCCAGTCGTTCTTCAGATGCTCCTCCACGCACCAGACCAGGAAGTCGGCGAAGCTGCTGCGCGGACAGACCGGCACCATGCTGTACGGAGCGTCGTCGGGCACGCGCTTGTAGCCGGAGAAGGCCCCTCCATACGGCTGATTCCACTCCCTCCCGAAGAAGAGGTACTCCGGCGACAGGTTCGAGGTGCACTGGGCGCACGTATAGGAGCGCGTCTCGATGCCCTGGGCGCGCCACTTGTCGATGAACGCACGCTGCGCGTCCGGCTCGTAGGCAATCAGGCGTCCGTTCAGGTACGAGATCTGCTGGCTCCAGCCAAAGACGATGATGTTGGTGCCCTTCGTGTACGGACCCGAAGCGAAGCGCTGTTCGTACATGTCCTCCGGGAGCGGACGCACCGGAGTGGCCTCAAAGCCAATGGTGTAGGTCAGGGCCTTCTCGACCGGTGTGGGTGTGCTGATGAGGTGCAGCCTGACCACCACTGCCTCGCCCTCGCGCCTGAGCGTCGTCGCGGGCTGATCCTCACCATGACACCAGTTGGCATCCGACTCCATGAACCACGACAGCCCCCGCTCCTCGTTCCCCAGCCAGCCATACGGGGTGAACTCCGGCTCATCGAGCGCCTCACCATTCCATTCGACGCAGACGGGGTTCCGGTAGTAGCTGGCCACGTCCGCGCGCACGGGTATCTCGACGGTGAGCGACCCGATCTCGGTACCCGCCTCCGGCGGCGTCAGCGTCAGATCGCACCGCACGAGTCCATCGAACTCCATCAGTGTCTGGTATTCGACCGCCAACTCGCCGAGCACGCCTTTGCCCTCGACCGTGACGCGGAAGGGCTCTTCCTCCGTCACCCGAGGCGCGTCCCAGTTGGCCGTCGTGTCGGTCGCCAGGCGGATCGGGCCGGCCAGCAGCGGCTGCCCCTGGCTCACAGCCTGGCTCGGGAGAGCGCCGTCCAGCGTCACTTCGCGCCCCCAGCAGCGGACGGCGTTGCCTTCGCGCTCGAGCGGCGTCCAGGGCTCCAGGGCCCGGTCGGCCCGCCAATCCTGCTGCGGCGGGAGCCAGGGAGTGGGCGGCTTGGTGAGCGTGGCCTGGGCGGAGAGCGTTTGCCCGGCAGCCGATAGCTCCGCTTCAGCCACGTAGTCGCCATCCACCCACTCGCGAACAGGGACTGCGACGGGGCTTTCGGCGAGGGCGACCGTCCGAGCCAGGATCTCACGCGCCTGCGGATCGCGAACGGTGAGCTGCGCCTCGGCTCCATTGGCCAGAGCCTGCCGCCACCCGTCATCGAGGTGAGCCGCGCGCAGGTCTATCTGAATGGTCTTCGCGAAGTAATCTGGCTCCAGCTTCAGGGCGAGCTTGGGCTCCAGGCCCTCAACGCCGCCGGGCGCGTCGAGGGCGTACAGGTCCAGGACCTCGTCGTCCGTGAGCGGCCGGTCGAAGATGCGCACCTCGTCGCAGACGGTCTGCTCGTCCGGGTCGCTCCACTTCTCGTGCTTCCAGTACTCGATCGGGCAGACCGTGAAGGTGCCTGTCTCTTGCTCCGGAATGGGCGCCGACACCAGCCCCTCGCCCACGCGTTTGCCGTCTGCGTAGAGGGCCATCTCGCTTGGCCCCCACGTGGTCGCCAGGTGCACCCACTCGCCCTGTTTGAGGATATCGACGGGCCCTCCGGCGCGGTACGTGACGTCCGTTGGGGCCTTCGCGTCGAGGCGCAGGTAATTGATCACCGCCTCATCGCCGATGGGGTAGAGGTAGGCGAGCATCACGTAGCTTGGGTCCGGGTTCGCCACGAGGAAGTGCCTGAACTTGCCGCTGTGGCCGTCCCAGTTCAGCGGCTTGACCCACACCGAGAACGTGCCCCGGGAGGTGTTGAAGTTGCCTTCGATCGGGTAGCTCAAGCGGTCGCCCGACCTCTGCAGCACGCCGGAGCCCCGGATGCCCT